>CAIUZU010000326.1 GCA_903903705.1 uncultured Helicobacteraceae bacterium | reverse complement strand
TTGTGATAAAAATTTTATTTCTCTCTATATCTCTGGGTCTTTTTTTGCTAAATGCCAAAGAGTTGACACTAAATGAGTGTATCGATAAAGCGGTAAAAAACCATCCTGACATCAAAAGATTGTCGCTTGGCGTCTCTAAAAGCGGCTCTTCTTTGAAGATTGCAAAAGCTGACTATATGCCGCAGATAAATCTCGGCGCACAGTATAATCCGCTTAGCACTTTTACTCTACAGCAAAACGGTCAATTTAATACGACAAAAGAAGATAGCTGGCAAATTGATGCTACTTTAAACCAAAAAATATATGACTTTTCAAAAACATCTTCAACCATAAAAGCGTATGAAAAAGATGAAAACATTGCAGATCTTTCGTTAAATGATGCAAAAGCACTTCTAATCTACAATGTAAAAAATCTCTACAATACGGCAGTTGTTCAGACAAAAGCTATTGAAGTAAGAAAAAAGGATCTTCATTTAAAAGAAGAGCTTTACAAACAAGCTGAAGAACTTGTAAAACAGGGACTAAAAACAACTGCTGATGCTTCAAGCATACAAAGTGCTCTCTATATTGCCGAAGATAATCTTGCCATCTCAAATGCAGATCTGTATAAAGCGTTTAAAACACTCTCTCTTTACATGGGAGAAGAGATAGGTTCAGATACGGTTTTAGAAGAAACCCTTTCTTTAGGGGAAAATCAACCAAAAGAGAGCAAAGATTTGCTTCTTAAAAATGCGATGGAACAAAATTTTGCACTAAAGAGTTCTGTTGAAGAGATAGAGAAAAACAGCTTTATATATGATGCCACAAAAGCGCAAAACTACGGCTCAATAGATGCTGTCGCATCATATTCGCACCAAAACAACATTAATGAGTATGACATGTCGCTTATCGGAGTAACATTTAAAGTTCCTCTCTACAGCGGCGGCAGAATAGATGCACAAACACAACAAGCACACATCGCAAAAGAGATTGCGAAAGAGTCATACAACTCTAAAAAACTTCTTATTCAAGAAGAGGTTGAGAGTCTGCTTATAGATCTTCAAAGATATAAACATACGCTAAGAGCAAAAGAGTCTTTGATAAATTCATCAAAAGCTACAAAAGAGATAGTTGAAGCAAGATATAAAGAGGGACTTGCAACTTATGTTGAGATCCTTGATGCGGCTTCCACGCATCTATATGCAGAATTAGGGTTAATTGAAGCAAAATTTGCCATAAATAAAATCACAAACCGTTTAGAGTATTTACAAGGAGAAAAAAAATGAAGACATGGATCAAATACACACTAATTGTACTTTTTATTGCTATCGGCGTAGCTATTTTTTACAACAAAGTATATGTTGTAAAATCAACATTTGCCACGATAAAACCGACAAAGGGAGATCTTGATGTCACTATCCGAGGTATCGGAAATGTAGATGCAAAAAACATCTACACCATAACGGCACAAACCGGCGGAAAGATAGAGGAGATCTACTTTGACGAGGGAATGTGGGTGAAAAAAGGAGATCTCCTTTTGAGCATAGATCCGGTTGATACTCCAATACTTATCGATGAAGCAAAGTTGGCACTTAAAAAAGCACACCATGAAGCAGAAGCGACTGCAAGCAATTTAGAGAGCTTAGAGGCTCAAAAGACGCTTTTGCAGGCAACTTACAACCGTTATGAAAAACTAAGAGAGCGAAAATTTGCTTCAGAGGCAGAGTATGACAAAGCAAAGAGTGATCTGCAAAATATTAACGCACAAATCAACGCTTCAAAATCACAAATAGCCTCTGCCGCATCCGAGCAGTTACGACTTAAAAAGAGCATAGAGGCGATTGAAACCAAACTGGGTAGACTCAAGATCTACTCTCCTATTGATGGCTATATAGCTTCAAAAGAGGCAGAAAAGGCAACGTATGTATTGCCATCGGCTACTATTTTTAAAATCGTAGATCCAAAAACTTTATGGGTAAAAACAAATATTGACGAGAGGCTTGCAAATCAGGTAAAGCTTGCTCAAAAAGCTTCTATCAAGCTAAGATCACAGCCCCAAAACAGATTAAAAGGAACAGTAGAGCGAATCGTTGCCATGAGCAATCCAGTAACGCTTGAGAGAGAGATAGCTATCGGTTTTGAGAGTGTGCCTACTCCGTTTTACATAAATGAACAAGCAGAGGTAAATATTGCCGTGGCAAAGCATGAAAATGTTTTAAAGATCCCTGTTAGTTTGATAGCAATGAAAGATGGCAAAAAAGGTGTTTGGATAGCTCGCCAAAACAACGCATACTTTGTAGAAATCTCTATCTTGGCACAAAATGATACTGAAGCAGCTCTCACATCTGGGATTGACGCAGATACGGATCTGCTGCTCTACACAACTACAAACAAACCTCTTAGCGATGGCATGAAGATATTTAGATGATTAATTTAGCAAAAAGAGATATTGAACACACTCTTAGCAAATTTATAGTTACCGCCATGGGTGTTGGGATGCTGCTTGGGATTGTACTTATCATGATAGGTGTTTATCGTGGTTTAATATTTGAGGCTGAAATTTTACTCAATGATATAAATGCGGATTTATGGATAGTTCAAGAAAATACAATGGGACCCTTTGCAGAATCTTCAAGAGTTTATGAAGATATGAAAGATATTATCTACGTTATGGACGGCATAGATAAAAGCGGAGCTATTACATTTCAAAATATCCAACTTCCTCACAAAGACAAACCTGTTCGGGTCGTAGCAGTCGGATATGATATATACGGTTCCATAAATCCGGTAAATCCCCAAAGAATAATATCTGGAAGAAATATGAAAAATGACCGTTACGAGATTGTAGTAACGGACAAAACAGGTTTTAAAGTAGATGATAAAATAAAACTTGGGCGAAATTCTTACACAGTTGTAGGCGTAACGCATAACACAACATCAAACAGCGGTGATCCTCTAGTTTATCTAAGTCTAAAAGATGCTCAAGAGTTGCAATTTTTATATTCAAATAAAGAAATTCAAAACAATGAAGCAAGAGGAGTGAAAAACAGTGAATCTCATATGGTAAATGCCATTATTGCAACTGTTAAAAATGGGTTTGACATAAATGAAGTTGCACAAGATATAAAAAAATGGCAGCATAAAAGTGTCTATACGGCACAACAGCAAAAAGAGATACTCACAAAAAATGTAGTTGAAAAATCGGCTAAACAGATAGGACTTTTTACTGTGATTTTAGTTGTAGTTTCAACAATAATTATCGCACTCATTATCTACACAATGACTCTGGAGAAGATAAAGGAGATCTCTATTATGAAGCTGATGGGGTTGCCAAACTCTCTTATAGTTTCAATGATAGTAAAGGAGACTCTGCTTCTTGGCATTTTTGCTTTTATTTTCGGAAACATATTTTCACACTTAACTTATGACAAATTTCCAAAACGAATCGTACTTGAGATTCCGGATGCCTTTATGCTCTTTGGAGTAATCATCGTGGCATCTATTTTGGCCTCGTTTATCGGTGTTAAAAAGGTTATAAGTGCAGATCCAGCAGCGGCAATCGGAGGGTGATATGAGCAAAATCGCTATTAAAGTTCAAAACTTAGTCAAAAATTTCGGTAAAGGCGATAATCTTGTAAAAGTCATCGAAAATGCATCGTTTGAGATAAAAAAAGGAGAGCTTGTAGCTCTCATCGCTCCAAGCGGTGCGGGAAAAACAACTCTTTTGATGATGATAGGATGTGTTTACGAGCCTACAAGCGGAGAGATCTGGCTAGGCGAAGAGAAAGTTTACGATAATAAGTGGACGGCAAAAGACACTCGCCGCATCCGCAGAGAAAAGATTGGTTTTATCTTTCAAGCCCACTACCTAATCCCTTTTTTAAATATCATCGAAAATATAACGCTGCTTCCTCAGACAAACGGAGTAAGCGAAAAAGCTGCAAAACAAAAGGCAATGGAACTTTTAGAGTATCTGGAAATAGCAGACAAAGCCTACAGTATGTCATCACAGCTCTCAGGCGGACAAAATCAAAGGGTTGCCATAGCAAGAGCATTAGCTAACAATCCTGAGATTATCTTAGCAGATGAGCCGACCGCCGCACTTGATGCACAAAGATCTATAAGTGTTATAAAAATGCTAAAAAAAATTGCGATTGAACAAAATGTAGCCATTATCACCGTCACGCATGACGAGAGAATTCTTCCATACTTTGATAGAATCATGAAGATAGAAAACAGAAGTATTGTTTTTCATAAGTTGGATAAAGAGCAAAATGAGATTATATAAACTATAGTTTCTTAAACTCTCTAATAAGAGCCATCTGTCTATTTGCGACATACTCTGTTAGGAGTTTTTTTATATT
>CAIUZU010000325.1 GCA_903903705.1 uncultured Helicobacteraceae bacterium | reverse complement strand
GTCAAAAAGTATCTCATAATATTTCAACGCCATATCAAACGACGGGGATCTGAAGAAGACCCAAAGCAGAGTAACAGTTATGAATGTTACAAATATGGATAAAGGTTTAAAGAGTGTCGGCATTTTCGGTAAAAAAGCTGTTTTTAGATGTAAAAGTCCAAGCAAAAGACCATGTAACGCTCCCCAGAGCACAAATCCCCAGCCGCTGCCGTGCCAGATGCCGCCTATGAGCATAGTGATAAAAAGGTTTAAAAGCTGTCTTTGCTTGGAACATTTGTTGCCGCCTAGCGGTATGTAGATGTGGTCTTTTAAAAAATTTGAGAGCGTGATATGCCATCTGCGCCAAAAATCTATGAGATTTGCGGCTTTGTATGGCGAATTGAAGTTTATCGGCAGAAGTATGCCAAACATCAGAGCCAGTCCGACTGCCATATCTGAGTATGCGCTAAAATCGAAATATATCTCAAAGCTGTATGCAAAAAGAGCCATCCACGCATCTAGCGAATTTAGGGTTGAATTTTGTACTAAAGTAAAACCTTGGTTTGCAATGGGAGATAGAGAGTCGGCTAAGAGAACTTTTTTTGCCAAACCTATGCTAAAGATTACCGTGCCTGCTAAAACACTCTCTAACGAGAGAAAGATTTTTTTTGCTTGGGGCATCAGCTCATTGTAGTGAAGGATAGGTCCTGCTATGAGATGCGGAAAAAAGAGCACGAAAAAGAGATACTCTCTTAGTGTCGTATCTTTTATTTTTTCTTTGTAAACATCTACCAAAAATGCAATTTGCTGAAATGTATAAAACGATATAGCAAGCGGCAGTGTGTATGTGTGAGTGGAGAGTGATAGAAAAAACGAGTATTTAAAAAATATAAGCGGCATAAGGTTTAGAGTGACTGCCAGAGCGAGAATCGGTTTTTTATATTTGGACGATAACCGTTTTGAGAAAAAGTAGTTTGCGACAATAGACGTACTCAGCAGAGAGAGGTGCAAAAGATCCCACTGAGCGTAAAAAATGACGGAAGCCAAGATAATATAACCAAAAAGGTATTTTGGGTTGATATATCTTGCTACTGCTAGAAGCGGAACTAAAAAGAGAAATATAAAGCCGTATGAGTTAAAAAGCATTTGTTAAAGCAAAAAGATATTGCCGTCTTGAAAGTATGGCTGTGTTAAATCGCTAAACTCCTCAGAGTTTGAGAAAGAGACTAAAACATCGGATTTTGATGAGCCGTTTTGCATCTCAGAGAGCCAGTATGCAAGACCTGCTCCATCCGCATCTCGGTAGAGAACATTTTGATAAAGAAGGTTTATGTAGTCACTGCTGCTTTGAGATGAGCCATAAAGCGAAGCAAACTCATCGGAGAGAACAAACGAAGCCGCTATATTTTTAAGGCTTGTGCCTGAAGTGTAGTCGTTGATCCAATAATCCAAACCTGCTTCATCAGAGAGTCTATCAAACACGCTTAGATAGAGTCTTGCTATATCGTCGGCAGTTTCATGTGCATAGTGTTTTTGCTCCCTTTGGTAGAGTGAAGTGTCTACAAGGAGGTTGTTTACATAGAGCTGCTCAACGTTTGTAAGCGTATCTAAGCCACTCTCTTTGCTTGAGAGTAAAATTTGATTGCCTAGAGTATCTACTCTTAAGGTGTCCGCTGATTCAATATAGACTTTATCTACTCCGGCTTTAGCGTCTAGAGTGTTGTGTGAGCCGTTTAGAACAAAAGTATCGTTTTGGTTTGAGCCAATGATATTTTCTATGACGGTTTGTGATGCGATATTTAAGTAGTGGTGCACATCGCCGTAAACAACGACACTTTGCGTAGAGCTTGAGAGATCAAGATAAGAAGTGCCGTCTATGCCCAACAAACTTAGAGTATCATTGCCACCGTTATCGTATATGGTGTGGATATTGTCCGTAATGGGGATAGTGTAACCTGAAATAACTTCGCTAAAGAGTTCATCCGCCAATAGGTACGTGTCATCGCTCTGCAGAGTTTCTGCCGTATAAATAGAAGAAAGCGCAGCTATATCCGCTTCTTGAAAACTTGTATAACTGTAGATACTATAGTAGTTATTTGTAATGCTATCATACCCGTCATAGCTGTTGTAGCTCATAATGGTATCATTAATGCTGACTCCTGCATAATATCCATCACTAAACGGATGGTCAAGCCCTAGAGCATGTCCTAACTCGTGAAGAATCGTACTGTATGCCATACCGCCTTTTTGATAATCGGCATCTACAAAATCTGAGTTTATAAAAATATCGCCCGCACTGTTTTTTATGCTTGTTCCGGGCATATATGAATAGCCTAAAGTCAGCTCATCCATACTTTTAGAGGCTATGGCTATATCACCGACTTCATAAGGAGAGTAAGAGATGGTTATATCTAAGAACGAAGAGGCATAAGCCATGATTTCATGTATAGCTTCTCTTGCCGCCGTACTTAATGGCGTAATGCCTGCTGAATCTTCCTCGTAGTCATAGTTAAGAGCGACATCTTTAAAAGAGTACGTGAGATAGCCTCTATACCATTTATCGCCGCTTATAAGCCCGTCTGCAATTTGAGTTGTCGTAATAATTTTTTCCTTGAATTAGATAATAGTTGCCGAGCTTAAGTCGCTCAAATCGTAAATACCCTGAAGTTTGACAATGAGATCCGTGCCGTCAACAAATGTCACATCAGCACTTATAAAACATTTAACACTGTTTGGTTGATAACATTTACGCCTTGATCATGGAGCATTAGCAAATCTGTTTGATACTCAAAATCTAAAATTTCATCTATAACCTGTGTTTGGACTTCTTGTAATGTTGACATAGCCAATCCTAATTTTAATGGCTGATGGTAGCTGAAATTTGTTTAAATGATTTTTAAACCCAGCCGTTTTCAACACAAAAACATTGAAACTTGAAGGCGGTAACAAAAACTTTGAAACAATGGGGTTTAAAAGTTATTTAAAGGAAT
>CAIUZU010000324.1 GCA_903903705.1 uncultured Helicobacteraceae bacterium | reverse complement strand
TTAAAAATACTAAGCGGTCAGATAAAAGAGTATGAGGGTGAAATCATTATCCCAAAAGCTAACAAAGTCGGTGTTTTAGGGCAAAATCAATATGCTTATGAAGACTTCACAATAACAGATGCTGTTCTTTATGGAAATAAAAGACTCTATGATGCTATAAAAGAGAAAGAGGAAATCTATGCAACTGGCGATTTTGAAGATGATGCGATAAATGATCGTCTAGCAGAGTTAGAAGTTATCTGTGTCGAAGAAGACCCGACTTATGAATATGATGTCAATATTGCAAAAATTTTAGAAAATGTCGGTATTCCTGCAAGTCAACATGAAGAACTTATGAGTACTCTTGATAGTGCTGATAAATTCAAAGTTCTCTTAGCACAAGTTCTCTATCCAAAACCGGATGTTTTATTCTTGGATGAGCCTACAAACAACCTTGATATCCAAACAATCAGCTGGCTTGAACATGAGCTTCAACGCCATGAGGGAACTATGGTAGTTATATCTCACGATAGACACTTCTTAAATGCGGTTGTTACAAATATACTTGATGTTGACTACCAAAAAATCCGTGAATTTACAGGCACCTATGATGACTGGTACATAGCGGCAAATGTTATCGCAAAGCAGCAAGAGCTAAATAATGCGAAAAAAGAGAAAGAAAAAGATGAGCTTGAAGCCTTTGTTCGTCGATTTAGTGCAAATGCTTCAAAAGCGAAACAAGCAACTTCAAGACAGAAAAAACTTGATAAACTTGTTATAGATGATATAAAACCATCTTCAAGAAGAGATCCGAGCATTGTTTTTAAAGCAAAAAGAGTTATGGGCGATGAAGCCCTAAATATTATCAATATAAATCACTCATACGGAGATAATGAAGTTTTAAAAAATATAACTTTAAAATTTGAACCGGATGAAAAAGTTGCACTTATCGGTCCAAACGGTGCTGGTAAAACAACTCTTTTAAAAATAATCATGGAAGAAATGAAACCTACTTCAGGAGAAATACATTGGGGAGCAACTATTGAAAATAGCTATTTTCCTCAAGACACTGCAGATATAATCAAGGGTGATGGTACTCTTTATGACTGGCTAAGAGGTTTTGACCCTAAAAGAGATATTTCTGAGATAAGAAACTGTTTAGGAAGAATGTTATTTTCGGGCGAGCAGCAGGAAAAATCAGTTATAAGTATCTCCGGTGGAGAAAAACATAGAATGATGCTTAGTAAAATGATGCTTGAGGGCGGAAACTTTTTGGTACTTGATGAGCCGTCAAACCATCTTGACCTTGAGGCTATCGTTGCTCTCGGCGAAGCACTTTACAACTTTAAAGGCAATGTTATCTGTGTTTCACATGACCGTGAACTTCTTGATGCTTTTGCAAACCGCATAATCGAAATAAGAGCTGACGGCACTTATGTAGACTTTAAAGGCTCTTATGAAGAGTTTGCCGAGGCTAAGGAAAATGGACAGATATAAAGATTTTTTAGGGCTTGGGATTGCGGGCAACTTTGCACTCCATTTAGCCCAAGCAGGCGAAGAAGAAGATTTTAAAGAGATTATTACCGCTGATGAAGCAGCTCCAAAAGGGATCTTTCCTTTTTATCTGCCTAATCGTGTAAAAGAAGCAAAAACTATTTTAAACACGTATCCTCTCTCAAGTTCTATCATAAACCTGCCTCTACAAAATGTAAATGTTCAAGCAGAACCGGAAGTCGCCCTTATTTGTAATCTAGAATACTCTAGCAATAAACTCTTAAAAATCACTCCTACTCATTTTGGTGCATATAACGACTGTTCAATCCGTGTAGCAGGTGCAAGCAAAATCAGCGATAAAAAAAATTGGGGTGAAAATTCTAAAGGTATAAGCGACAATCTTATTTCAATTGATAAATTTAGCGACGGCGGAATTATGGATAGTTACTCTATCTGCAGTTTTTTAAAAAGGGACGACGAAATCCATGCTTACGGAGAGGATGTAGAACTTAAAGGATACAGCTACTTCTATGAAAAGCTTCAAGAGTGGATGGTTAATCAGATCAACACTCAAAAAGATTTCGGTCCACTTGAGCCGCTGGGCGAATATATATCTACATGTAAAAACCCGACAAAAGCCATCATCAGCATCGGTGCTACAAGATATACTCCATACGGTGAGAGTACATTTTTAAAAGATGGTGATGAAGTTTTTGTAGTTTTATATAATAATAGAGCATTGTCTTTGCAAAATGTTATGGATAGTATCAAAAATAATAATTATGACCTCTCAAATATCAGTCTATTAAAACAAAAAGTTTTAGCATGAACAGAGGGAAAAAATTAGATATTTTCATCGGTGCAGAGATTGAAGATGGATGGGCAAAGGTTGAGTCACCTAGAAAAACAAATATATCAGACGAGATTTTAGAACCGCAAAAGCACTTCTTGATTTTTAAAAAAGAGAAAAGAAGGGGAAAAACCGTAACCCTTGTTGGTGAATTTCATATAAGCCAAAATGATTCAGAGAGCATATTAAAAAACTTGAAGAAAAAACTCGGCTGCGGCGGTACTCTTAAAGACGGATGGATGGAGTTCCAAGGCGAACTCAAAGACAAATTAAGAACTTTACTTATAGAGAGCGGTTTTAGATTCAAACATGGGCATTAG
>CAIUZU010000323.1 GCA_903903705.1 uncultured Helicobacteraceae bacterium | reverse complement strand
CATGAACAGGTTTGCTTGTAGTTGTATTTATCCTCGTAGTGGAGCTTTGAGTTGCTCTTATATTATTCTTACCCACAAACTCCTTAGACAATGCATCTTGAACCATAGCTTCAGCTTTAGAGATAGTTGCATTTGCAATAGCATCTGCTTGAGCTGCTACTTTTGCATTTTCTTGAGTCATTTGGTCTAGTTGTGTAACAGCTGTATTGATTTGACCGATACCTTGCATCTGTTCACGGTTTGCATTACTTACATCTTGAACCATTGAAGCAGTTTGAGCTATCTTGTCTGCTATAACTTCAAATCCACGTGTTAACTCTGTTGCTATATTCATTCCCTCATTAGACTTATGTGCTGCTTGAGATGCCATAGCTTTTATCTCTTTGGCTGCATCTGCAGATCTGTTTGCAAGGTTTCTTACTTCTTGAGCTACGACTGCAAATCCTTTTCCTGCATCTCCTGCTGTTGCAGCTTCTACTGCTGCGTTAAGACTTAGGATATTTGTTTGGAATGCAATATTCTCTATGATTGCTACTGCATCATTAATAGAGTTGGTAGCACTTTGGATCTCTGTCATAGCTGAAGCTGTTCTACTTGCAAGAACTGCACCGTCTTTAGCAGCAGAATCTGTCTGTGTTGCCATAAGAGCCATATCGTTTGACTTAGCAACATTGTTTTGGACATTAGATGTCATTTCTTCCATGGCTGCTGCTGTCTCTTCTAGGCTTGCAGCTTGTTGGTTAGATGCTGTTGAGAGAGTTTCTACTGCTTGTTTTAGGGTGCCTGCTTCGCCTTGGAGGTCTATGCCGTTTTGGAGGGACGAGGAGAGCATGGTTGATATTTCATTTCCGAGGCTATTTGTAATAATATCAACTTGCCCTTTTGGATTTTTAATTCTTGCTGTAAAATCAGACGCAACATACGCTTGAAATACTTGCTCAAGTTCATTTAAATCATGACTTATTTTGCTTGCCAGTGTTTGTAACATCTCATTTAAAACATTACGAAGTTCAACCAATTGAGGATTATTCGGTGTTACGGTTATTTGTTCATTTAAGTAACCTGCTTTTATCTTATTTGCAACTTCAACAGCGTTTGCTACGGCTGAAGCATCTGCTACAAGACCTTTTTCGATTGCTAAAATATTGCTGTTTATGGCAGTTGCCATTTGTCCGAATTCGTCTTTGGAGTCGAGATTGATTAATTCGGCTTTGGAAGTTTCTCTGTTTAGGAATGAGAAGAAACTGGTTAAGCCTTCTTGGATGCTATTTAGTGAATTAGTAATAGAACGAGTAATAAGTGTTGAAAAGAAAATACTTATTATGATTGCTATAAGTGCCGCTACAATCATCGTGTTTTTAGAAAAAGAGATAGTTACTGCTCCCTCTTTTTGTGCAACGTTAGCAATATCAACATTTAAATCAATGATTTTACCTAGTGTTGTTTCAGCAGGCCCAAAATATTTACCGACAACAACATGTTGAGCATAGAACTCTTTAAATAGATTTTTTTGATCTTCTACTGAATGGCTGTTTGCAAGTTTTTGAATAATTGCTAATCGCTTATTACTTTCAGTTTTCCATGCTGCCCACTCTTTTTCAAACTGTTTCCAAAGAATAGCTTCTTCAGGAGTTTGAGGAAGCGGCTCGTAAAGTTTCCACCCTTTTTCTATTCTTGTCCAAATCTCTTTATCATCTTGCACAATTTTTGCAAATTTATCCTGAGCACTATAGTCGAGCTCATAAATAGGAGCGCCTAAGCCGTTGGCTTTTATAGCCGTTTGACCTTCATTAATTATTTCTAATCCCAAAATAGATGGCAGTCTTACTTCACTAACTTCTATCAAAGCACTACCGCATGAATTAATCCCATGATTTCCGCTAAGGGCAACAGCAAGTAAGCTCACTAGTGTAATAATCGTTAAAAGCATAAGTTTGGCTTTTACGGTCATGTTGTCTAAAAAATTCATTTTTCATTTCTCCATTTTTATTTTTTGTGTTATAATTTTTTCGTTAGTAACAAATCTGTTCTATGAAATCGATGGAGCGACAAATTAAGGTTAGAGGAAGTCATGAGCCTCTAACCTTTTTTTTTGTCCTCCAAAGATTTCATAAACAGGGGGACTTTATGGAAAAGATGTTACTAACATTCATTCTTTTGTGTATTTTTACACCGTTACTGCGTTAAATGCTTTAACGCCAAGGGGATTTTTCCCCTTGCCCCCTCTAATTGTGCAGGTTTTAAAAACTAGCACTTACCATAGCTACTACATTTTCTTCATTGATACCGTCTGCATCTTTATTGATTCCCGTATAAGAGACGGCTACCTTAAATTTATCATTTATAGGTTTTGCAAATCCTACAGAGTAGTAGTTTCCAACATCAGCATAGTCTCCATAAAGAGCATCAAAAGAGATACTCATCGGTAGTGGAACCGACAAGCTTGTTTCCCATGTATTTGAGACCACTAAATCATTAGTTTTAACGCCTCTATAAAATTTTGCACCGACTTTGAGTACTTCAAAATCTTTGCTTAAGCCGAGATAAACATCCGCAAAATTAGCCTCTTTGGATGATTTTGGATATGCATAGTAGATTGCACCTATATCGTAGCTTATCCCGTAAACTTCACTTGTATAACCGCTTAATGCATCAAGTTCTATGGAAGCATCAATACCTTCAAACTTCACATTTGAAGCGGCAGCACCTAAGTAAAAACCTTTGTAGCCAAAGTTTACAGTACCGCCAATAGCTGGAGCATTATCAGTTTGAGTCATACCTCTCCAGATGTAGTTGTTTGTAAGTGTTGCACTACCGCTAACACTTAATTCCGATATGTCTTCAGCACTAAATGCTAAAGTTGATACTAACGCGGCTGCTAAACTTAAGTTGATTATTTTCATTTATTTCCTTTGATTTTTATTATTTAAAGATGAGTTAGGAAATATAGTGATGTATAAATATAGAATTAGAGAAGATTTTATAAGCGATAAAAAATCTAAGCATTTTTTGAGAAAGATTGTTTTTAATGTTTTTAATTAAGGTAAAAAAGTGAGATTTAAACTTAGAGATAAATTTTTGAGAAAATAAAGCGAGGCAAAGAGAGTATTTAGAGTAAATTAGAGTGTGATAATTATTATCATTTTTTTGTCGTCTCTCTCTCTATCATACATACTATTAAAATAAGCTTAAAGCTGAGATAAATTTTTTTCTCCAGCTAAAATTATTTACTGGATTAAAGTTAAAAATAGATGTATGGGCAGATAAAATTAGTTGTTTATTTAACATAAGATTATACAGCCTTTCATTTATTTTGTTGTTTCTAAAACGGAAGTTTACAGCCGTAGTGTTGCAAGTATGTTGCAATTTTGATGGTTTGTGGGAATAGCAAATGCTTGATTTTTTTAGATATTTTTTAAAAGGATTAAGTAGATGTTTGAGTATATTTATAGAGTTATTAGTTATATGTTGAATGATTTTGAAACTGCATGTGAGATGTGGGCGGATAGTATATTTTGAAAAAGATGAATTCGTCCCTATATGATATAATTGCGATTCTACAAGTTTCAAATATTTTAAAGGAATATAGTGAAAGTCAAACAGTATTCAGTTAAATTTTTTGAGATAAACATATAATCTCAAAGTTCATATTTAACCTAT
>CAIUZU010000322.1 GCA_903903705.1 uncultured Helicobacteraceae bacterium | reverse complement strand
TCTCTATATGTATGTCGGTTTTGTATAGTTCTTCTAGTAAAATTTCCATACTGCAATTTTATCATTTCCTTATTAAAAGGAAATAAATTTGTATAAATTCCAAATTTTGACCCATATTTTCTTGAATAATGCAGATTGTTTAGATACAATTCCGCTCCCTTAAATAGTTAGGCAAGACCTGACGAGTTCTTTAGAAGGAAAAACATGGAAAAAATTCGTTTAAAATTGAAAGCTTATGATCATCGTGTACTTGATAGATCTGTAGCATCAATCGTAGAGGCTGTTAAGCGTACAGGCGCGGTAATTCGTGGTCCGATACCTTTACCAACAAAGATTCGTAAATATACGGTAATCAAATCTCCGCACATTAACAAAAGTTCTCGTGAGCAGTTTGAGATTCGTATGCACGCTAGAGTTATCGATATTGTTTCTGCTACGCCGGAAACTGTTGATTCTTTAATGAAACTAGATCTTGCACCGGAAGTGGACGTAGAAGTTCGCTCTATGGATAAGTAAGGAGGTCATTGTGGAATATATTGTTGAAAAAATCGGTATGAGCCGTACTATCACTGTTCCTAGTAAATCTGTTACTCTTTTAAGAGTGCTAGAAGCTAAGGTGTGTGAAGTTAACGAAGGAACTGCAATTGTAGCTTACAAGCGTGGTAAAAAAATGAATAAGGCGATTGAAGGACAACAAAAAAAATATAGTCTTTCATCAGAATTTAACCGTTTTGTTACATTAGATGTAGCAAACATTGAAGCTGGGAATCTAGATCTTGCTCCTTTGGCAGAAGCTAAAGTGGTAAAAGCTATATTCAATACTAAAGGTCGCGGATTTACAGGTGCTATGAAGCGCTGGAATTTTAGCGGTGGTCCTGCTGCACATGGTCATAGATTTGGCCGTTTAACAGGTTCAATCGGTAGTAATGAGTATCCTGGTCGTGTTATGAAGGGTAAGAAAATGCCTGGACAATATGGAAATACACAAAATTGTGTAAAAAATGAAATAATCTCTTTCGATGCAGAGAACAACATCTTAGTAGTATCTGGTTCAGTTTCAGGTCCTAATGGTGCTTTAGGTCGTGTAAAGGTAGCTAAATAATGAGCGCAATCGTTCTAAATGAAAAAATGGAAAAAGCTTCTGAGTTAGCAATACCGGAGAGTTTCGCTGGTATTAATCCTCATAACTTATATCTGTATGTAAAGTCTGCACAAGCGGCTATGAGAGCCAACAGTGCTACAGCTTTAACACGTGCAGAAGTTAGAGGCGGTGGTAAAAAACCATGGGCTCAAAAAGGCGGCGGGCGTGCTCGTGCCGGTTCACGTCGTTCACCGATATTTGTTGGCGGTGGAAAAGCGTTTGGTCCAAGTAACAATCGTAACTATGACCTTAAAGTTAATAAAAAGCAAAAAAAGCTTGCTCTTAACTTTGCTCTAAACGAGCATGCGAAAAACGGTAGTTTATTTATCGTTGACAGCATTGAAATCGCATCTGGTAAAACAAAAGATGCTGCGGCAATGTTTAAAACTTTAAACCAAAGAGATACACTTTTTGTGAAAAGTTTCTTGGATGAAAAAACTTATTTAGCATTTCAAAATCTTTCAAATACATTCGTAATTGAATCAAATGAATTAAATGCTTATTTAGCTGCGAATTATCGTTCACTTGTGATCGAGAAAGCGGTATGGGAAAATCTTGTAGGTGAGGCTAAATAATGGCAGATATTACAGATATTAAATCTATACTCTATACAGAGAAAACTCTTGGCATGCAAGAAGATGGAATCATTGTTGTTCAAACATCTCCGCGTATGACTAAGTCGGGTCTAAAAGAGGTTTTTCGTGAGTACTTTGGAATTATTCCATCAAGAATTAACTCACTAAATCAAAGCGGAAAAATTAAAAAGTTCCGTGGCATGACTGGTAAACAAAATGACTTTAAAAAGTTCTATGTTAAGTTGCCAGAAGGTGCACAAATAGAAAGTTTGGCGGTTTAAAATGGCAATAAAATCATATAGACCAACAAGTCCATCTCGTCGTTTTTATACAAACGTAGATAGTACTGATATCACTTCAAAGCCGAGTGTTCGTTCATTACTTGTTAGAATTCCGGCAGCTGCGGGAAGAAACAATAATGGCCGTATCACATCTCGCCATAAAGAAGCGGGTGCTAAAAAACTTTACCGTATCATCGATTTCAAAAGAAATAAGTTTGGTGTTCCGGGTACTGTTAGTACAGTTGAGTATGATCCATACCGTAACTGTCGTATAGCACTAGTAACTTATGCTGATGGTGATAAAAGATATATTCTTTTACCAAAAGGTTTAAATGTTGGAGATGCAGTTATCTCTGATGAGTCTGGCGTTGATATCAAGCCGGGTAATGCAATGAAACTTATGAATATCCCTGTTGGTACATCAGTTCATAATATAGAGTTAAAAGTGGGCAAAGGCGGACAAATGGTTCGTTCAGCTGGTACTTCGGCTCAAATTATGGGACGTGACGGCAAGTATGTTTCACTTCGTATGCCTTCGTCTGAAATGCGTTTAGTATTAGGTGAGTGTATGGCGACTGTCGGAACTGTTGGAAATGAAGAGTATATCAATATCGTACTTGGTAAAGCAGGTCGTACTCGTCATATGGGTATTCGTCCTCAAACTCGTGGTTCTGCAATGAATCCAATCGATCACCCGCATGGTGGTGGTGAAGGTAAAACGAATTCAGGTCGTCATCCGGTTACTCCATGGGGTAAACCAACGAAGGGTTCTAAAACTCGTCGTAAAAAAGCAAGTGATAAACTTATTATTACTCGCCGTAAATCTAATCCGAAGAGGTAGTTAAATGGCAAGAAGTGTAAAAAAAGGTCCATTTGTTGATGATCATTTAATGAAAAAAGTAGTTGATGCCAAAGCTGAAGGTAGTAAAAAACCTATCAAAACTTGGTCTCGTAGAAGTATGATTCTACCTGACATGGTTGGCTTGACTATGAATGTTCATAATGGACGTCAATTTGTTCCTGTATATGTAACAGAGAACCATATTGGTTATAAATTAGGCGAATTCGCACCAACTCGTACTTTCAAGGGCCATAAGGGCTCAGTACAGAAGAAAGGTTAATCATGGCTAGAGCATTATTAAAATTTTCTCGTGTTTCACCGACAAAATCTCGCCTTATTGCAAGAGAGATTCAAGGTATGAACGCTGAAGAAGCATTAGCAGCTTTAGAATTTACACCTAACAAAGCGGCAAAAATTATCTACAAAGTAGTTGCATCAGCAGTTGCTAACAGTGGTAATGAAGCAGCAGATTGTGTAGTAACATCATGTCGTGTTGACAATGGTCCTGTACTTAAGAGATTTCGTCCGAGAGCTCGTGGTATGGCATCAGGAATTAGAAAACCGACAGCGCATATATTAGTAGAAGTAGAGGGTAAATAGTATGGGACAAAAAGTTAATCCTATTGGTTTACGTCTTGGTATCAACCGCAATTGGGAAAGCAGATGGTTTCCTAATTTTAAGACTGCAGCTGCATGCTTAGGTGAAGATCACAAGATTCGTACATATCTAAAAAAAGAACTTTACTATGCGGGTGTTTCTAACATTATCATAGAAAGAACTGTAAAAAGACTTCGTGTAACTATCGTTGCTGCTCGCCCTGGTATCATTATCGGTAAAAAAGGCGGTGATATTGAGAAGTTGAAAGATACTCTTCAAGCACTTGTCGGTAAGCAAATATCGGTAAATATCAAAGAAGAGAAAAAAGCTCAAATTTCTGCTCAACTTGTTGCAGAAAATGTAGCTACTCAACTAGAACGCCGTGTTGCATTTAGAAGAGCTATGAAAAAAGTTATGCAAAATGCACAAAGAGGCGGAGCTAAAGGTATTAAAGTATCTGTAAGCGGTCGTCTTGGCGGAGCAGAAATGGCTCGTACTGAATGGTATTTAGAGGGACGTGTTCCACTTCATACTCTTCGTGCAAAAATAGATTACGGTTTTGCTGAAGCTCATACTACTTATGGTTGTATCGGTGTAAAAGTTTGGATATTCAAAGGTGAGGTTCTTACTAAAGGTATTCCTGCAGAGGTAAAAGAAGAGCAACAAAAAGAGACTACTCGTCGCCCAAAACGTGCTCCAAGACGCGAAAATAGCGGAAAGGCTGAATAATCATGTTAATGCCTAAGAGAACTAAATATCGTAAAATGATGAAAGGTCGTAACCGTGGTTACGCTCGTTCGGGTTATACATTAGCATTTGGTGATATTGCCCTAAAAGCAGTTGAAGCAGGTCGTATTAATTCACGTCATATTGAGTCAGCTCGTATTTCAGCTACTCGTCACATAAAAAGAAATGGTAAGATTTGGATTCGTGTATTCCCAGCTAAACCGTTAACTGCAAAACCTCTTGAGACTCGTATGGGTAAAGGTAAAGGTTCAGTTGATAGCTGGGTTATGAATATTAAGCCGGGTCGTATAATTTTTGAGATGGCCGGTGTTCCGGAAGAGCTTGCTCGTGAAGCATTAACTCTTGCTATGCACAAGCTTCCTTTCAAAACAAAAATAATTACTGCGGAGATGAGCAATGAAATATTCTGATTTAGCAGATAAAAATGCAGCAGAGCTTCAAGCAATGCTAAAAGAGAAAAAGACTCAGCTCTTTACTCTAAAAATAAAAAAACAGATGATGCAACTACAAAACACAAGCGAACTTCGTATCGCTAAAAAAGATGTTGCTAGAATCAAAACTGCACTCAGTGCAGTGAAATAGGGGCTGGCGATGACACATAAGCGTGAAATTCAAGGTAATGTAGTTAAAATTTCAGGCGATAAAACAGCAAGTATTGTTGTTGAGCGCCGTGTAATGCACCCTCGTTACCATAAAGTTGTAAAGCGTTTCAAAAAGTACTTAGTACATGATGAGCGCAATGAGTTAAAAGTTGGTGATCAGATTATTGCAATCGAGTGTCGCCCGCTTTCTAAGACTAAATCTTTTAGACTTAAAACAGTAATACTAGGAGCTAAATAATGATCCAAGGGTTTACTCGTTTAAATGTAGCTGATAATACAGGTGCAAAAGAGATTATGTGTATTAAGGTACTTGGTGGTTCTAAGCGTCGTTATGCTCAAGTTGGTGATGTTATCATCGCTTCTGTAAAAAAAGCGACTCCTACTTCTAAAGTTAAAAAAGGTAAAGTTGTAAAAGCTGTTATCGTTAGAACTGCTAAAGAGATTCACCGTGAAAACGGCTCTTTAATCCGTTTTGATGACAATGCAGCTGTTATACTTGATGACAAGAGAGAGCCAATCGGTACTCGTATTTTCGGACCAATAGCTCGTGAAGTACGTTATTCTGGTTTTATGAAAATCGTATCTCTTGCGCCGGAGGTTGTGTGATGGCAAAATTTAATTTCAAAAAAGGCGATACTGTAGAAATTATCGCTGGAGATGACCGTGGAACTAAGGCAACTGTATTAGCAGTTATGCCAAAGAAAAACAAGGTAATCGTAGAGGGTTGTAAAATAGCTAAAAAAGCTATAAAACCAACTGAAGAGAATACTAAAGGCGGACATATCAATAAAGAGATGCCTATAGATGTTTCAAATGTTCGTAAAGTGGAGGCATAATAGATGGCTCGTTTAAAAGAAAAATATTTAAGTTTAAAATCTGAGTTACAAGCAGACTTAGGGATAAAAAACCCAATGCAGACTCCTGCATTAGAAAAAGTTGTTATCTCTGTTGGTGCCGGTTTTGCAATGAAAGATAATAAACTTATCCAAAACATTGAAAATACTATTACTACTATTGCAGGTCAAAAAGCAAGTACGATAATAGCTAAAAAATCAGTTGCCGGCTTTAAAGTTCGTGAAGGCATGCCGGTAGGTGTTCGTGTAACACTTCGCGGTGAGAAAATGTATCACTTCTTTGATCGTCTTGTTTCTATTGCTCTTCCTCGTGTAAAGGATTTCCGTGGAGTTCCTAGAAATGGTTTTGACGGTCGTGGAAACTACAACTTTGGATTGCAAGAGCAACTAATCTTCCCAGAGATTAATTATGATTCAATTATGCAGATTCATGGTATGAATATCACAGTTGTAACAACTGCTGATTCAGATAAGGCAGGATTTGCTCTTTTAGAGAAATTAGGTATGCCTTTTACTAAAGGGAGTAACTAATGGCTAAAAAATCTATGATTGTTAAAGCAGCAAGAGAGCCTAAGTTTAAAGTTCGCGGTTATACAAGATGTCAGATTTGTGGTCGTCCACACTCTGTTATTCGTGACTTTGGAATCTGTCGTGTATGTTTTAGAAAAATGGCAAATGAGGGATTAATCCCAGGTGTTAGAAAGTCTTCTTGGTAATCCAAGAGGAAACTTCTAATCATTAGTAATTATTTTACGATAAATTAATCGTAAAATAATCACAACTAAGGAAAAAATAGATGATTAATGATTTAGTATCGGATTCGTTAACTCGTATTCGTAATGCTGGTATGAGAAGATTAGATGTTACTACTCTTGTTCACTCTAAGAGTGTAGAAGCAATGGCAAACATTTTAGTTGAAAAAGGTTATATTGAGAGTTGTAACGTTGTTGAAGACGGCGTTAAAAAAACAATCAATGTTGTATTGAAATATAATGATAGTGGTAAATGTGTTATTAATGAAATGAAAAGAGTATCTAAGCCTGGTCGTCGTGTATACAAAGGTAAAGAAGATATAAAACGTTTCAAAAACGGTTACGGAACTATTATTGTTAGTACATCACATGGCGTTCTACCAAACGACAAGGCTTATGCTCTTGGTGTTGGTGGTGAAGTTATGTGTACGATTTGGTAGGGAGATAACATGTCAAGAATTGGTAAATTACCTGTACAATTTGCATCTGATATAGCTGTTAGTGTAAATGGAAATGTTATAACTTTTGCTAAAGGCAAAAATAGTGTAGATCTAGATACTAAAGGGAATGTTGCTTTCAATTTAGACGGCAATGTTTTAACTTTTGCTACTCTTTCTGATAGTCGTGTGCATAGAGCTTTCTGGGGTACATACCGTGCGTTGGCTCAAAACGTAGTTACTGGTTTAACAACTGGCTATACAAAAGTTTTAGAGATTAACGGTGTTGGTTATCGTGCTGCAGTAAACGGCAGAGTGCTAAACCTACAATTAGGTTTCTCTCATGATATCAACTTTGAATTACCAGATGGTATCGAAGCAAGCGTTGAGAAAAATGCTGTTACTTTAAAAGGGCATGATAAACAATCTCTTGGTCAAGTTGCTGCTGAGATTAGATCATTCCGTCCGCCGGAGCCTTACAAAGGTAAAGGTGTTAAATATGCTGAAGAGATTATCGCGCGTAAAGCCGGTAAAACTTCTAAAAAGTAAGGGAGGAGCATAGATGAAAGCAAAAACGTTAAAAAGTAAAATAGCTAATCGCCTAAAGCGTAAGCGTCGTATTCGTGCAAAAATATCTGGTTGTGCTTCACTTCCTCGTGTTTCTGTATTTCGTTCAAACCGTTATTTGAGCGTTCAAGCTATTGATGATGTTACGGCTACAACATTAGCTGCACTTAACTCAAAAGCGACAGGTCACAAAGCAAACAAAGAGGGTGCAGCTGCACTCGGTGAGGCATTTGCTGCCGTACTGAAAAAAGCTAACATTACTGCTATTGTTTTTGATCGTAATGGTTACCAATACCACGGTGTTATAGCTGCATTTGGTGACGCACTTCGTGCAAACGAAATTAAGTTCTAGGGGTTAAAATGGAAATCAATAGAGAAGATTTTGAAGAATCAATTGTAAACATAGGTCGTGTTACAAAAGTTGTAAAAGGTGGACGTCGTTTTCGTTTTACAGCATTGATAGTAGTTGGTGATAGAAAAGGCACTATCGGTTTTGGTACTGGAAAAGCTAAAGAAGTTCCAGATGCTATTAAAAAAGCGGTAGATAATGCATTTAAAAACCTAAGCAAAGTTAGTATCAAAGGTACTACAATTGCACATGATGTTGAGCATAAATATAATGCGAGTCGTGTTCTTTTAAAACCGGCATCAGAGGGTACAGGGGTAATCGCGGGTGGTGCTACTCGTCCTGTTCTTGAACTTGCAGGTATTAAAGACGTACTTACAAAATCAATTGGTTCAAACAATCCAGCTACACTAGTGCGCGCTACAGTCGAAGCACTAGGTCGCTTAAAAGGATAGAAAATGGGTATTGAAAATTTAACTCCGGCTGAGGGTTCAACAAAGAATCGTAAACGTATTGGACGCGGACACTCTTCAGGTACTGGTAAGACTTCTGGACGTGGTGGAAAAGGTCAAACTGCCCGTACCGGTAGTAAGAGAAAAAGAAACTTCGAAGGTGGTCAAACTCCACTTGCTCGTCGTTTACCGAAAATCGGCTTTACTTCTCGTGTAATTAAGCCATATGTAATTAACGTAGAAAAAATAAAAGCAGTTGCTGAATTAAGTGAAATTACTATGGAAAGCATTCGTGCAGTGCATAGAATAGCTGCTTGTGTTACTAAAGTTAAGTTAGTTGGTGCTAGCGCAAAAGATTTAGCATCAAAAATTAAAGACGACAACGTTACTACAACAGGTAAATAGTCGTGAATAAAAATCTAGTAAATAAGATACTTATTACTATCGGGTTTTTATTTATTTATCGCCTACTGGCATATGTGCCAGTTCCGGGCGTAGATGCTTCTGTTATCGCTTCATTCTTCGACTCACATCAATCTGACGCACTTGGGCTTTTTAACATGTTCAGCGGTAATGCCGTTGAGAGAATGTCTATTATAGCTCTTGGAATTATGCCTTATATTACCGCTTCAATTATAATGGAGCTTTTAGCAGCTACATTTCCGACTTTGGGTCAGATGAAAAAAGAGCGTGATGGAATGGTTAAGTATATGCAAATTATTCGCTATGCGACAATTGCTATTACAATCATTCAGGCAATAGGTATCAGTGTCGGACTTCAAAGTCTAACAGGACCTAGTGGTAGCAGCGCAATACTAGTTGATC
The DNA here is from genome assembly GCA_903903705.1 of uncultured Helicobacteraceae bacterium. Lineage (GTDB taxonomy): Bacteria > Campylobacterota > Campylobacteria > Campylobacterales > Sulfurimonadaceae > Sulfurimonas. The sequence goes on along the minus strand of CAIUZU010000322.1, from coordinate 2,841 downwards.
AAAACACATTTATTTTAGTCTCTGCTATCTCTATGCTAGCCGGAACTATGCTATTAATGTGGATTGGTGAACAGATAACGCAAAGTGGTATCGGAAACGGTATTTCTTTAATTATTTTTGCAGGTATTGTTTCGGCAATTCCAAGTGCAATCGGTCAAATGATAACAATGGTAAATACCGGTGCTATGAGTTTCCTAACGGTAATCGCAATTCTTGTTCTTATCTTTGGAACCATAGCAGTTATTATCTATGTTGAACTTGGTGAACGTCGTATACCTGTAACATACGCAAAAAAAGTAATAATGCAAAATCAAAATAAAAGAGTTATGAACTATATTCCTATTAAAGTAAACCTAGCGGGCGTAATCCCAGTTATTTTTGCGAGTGCGATATTGATGTTTCCTATGACTGTTTTATCTAGCAGCAGTAACCCTACTGTTATTGCAATTGCAGATTATTTAAATCCAAATAGTTACTTTTTTAACTTTTTGACATTTATTTTTGTTGTATTCTTTGCATTCTTTTATGCATCGATTACATTTAGCTCAAAAGATATATCTGAAAATTTGAAAAAACAGGGTGGTTTTATACCTGGTATTCGTACCGGAAATGCTACTGCCGAATTTTTAAATATGACGGCTAGTAATTTGACATTTACAGGTGCTCTTTACCTCGGTCTTGTTGCTACTCTTCCGTTTATGATTATCAAGGGTATGGGTGTTCCATTCTTCTTCGGAGGAACAGCGGTTTTAATCGTTGTCCAAGTAGCACTTGATACTATGAGAAAAATAGAGGCTCAGGTTTACATGAGTAAATATGAGACGCTAAGTGCTGTTGGTCTATAAATAATGGCCATCGCGCTTAGAAAGCTTCAAGAAATTGAGAAACTTCGCGCTGCTAACAAAATTGTTGGCGGTGCATTAGATCTGCTAAAACAAAATACAAAAGTAGGTATCTCTTTAAGAGAGCTTGACGCTATGGCAGAGGATTATATTCTCTCTCATGGAGCAAAGCCGTCTTTTAAGGGTCTCTACGGCTTTCCAAATGCACTCTGCACTTCCTTAAATCAAGTTATAATTCACGGTATCCCGACCGACTATAAGCTTCAAGACGGAGATATTATCGGTTACGATATCGGTACAGAGCTTGATGGATGGTTTGGCGACGGAGCAATTACGGCAGCCGTAGGCAAAGTAAGCGATAATGATGAATGTCTTATCGCATGTGCTAAGGACTCCCTCTATGAAGCAATATCGTCTATTAAAGAGGGCATGAGATTTAAAGAGCTTTCTGCTATATTGGAAAAATCAATTCGCTCAAGAGGTTTTGTACCGCTTCACAGCTTTTGTGGGCATGGAATCGGCAGAAAGCCGCATGAAGAGCCTGAGATACCAAATTATCTTGAGGGCAAAGATGCAAAAGCAGGTCCAAAAATAAAAAACGGAATGGTTTTTTGTTTAGAACCGATGATTTGTCAAAAGGATTCAAAACCACTTATTTTAGAGAACAAGTGGGATGTTGTTAGTGCCGATGGTTTACGCGGCTCACACTACGAGCATACTGTTGCAATTGTCAATGGTAAAGCTGAAATTTTATCTCTGGCTTGAGAAAAAAAGGATTAAAATGGCTAAATCAGATGTTATCGAAGTTGATGGCAAGATTATAGAGGCTTTGCCAAATGCAACATTTCGTGTAGAATTAGAAAATGGACATATTATTTTATGTCATATCGCAGGTAAAATGCGTATGCACTATATTAAAATATTACCTGGTGATAAAGTTAAACTTGAACTAACACCGTACTCTCTTGATAAAGGTCGTATCACTTACAGATACAAATAAAAAGAGGTTTATACCCTCTTTTTACACTAATCTAAAATGTTTGAGTGTTTCTAAACTCAGATATTTCCGTCTCAACCATCTCGTTTATCATGATTTTAAAAAGGTCAGAAATCATATTTGGAGATACATCCGCTTTTATGGCAGCATGGCGAACTTTTTGCAGAATAAAATCTATACGATCTTGGGCTTTAACCTCTTCAATACTATTTTTAAATTGTGCAGCTTGACGCACAAGATGACTTCTTTTTGATATAAGATTTACTATTGAATCATCAATTATATCTATCTCGCTTCTTACTTCTTCTAGCGAATTACACTTTTTAATTTCTGACATTTTGCTGCTCCATTTTTAGTGAGATATGTTATCCAAATATAGATAATCCATTCTCTAAATTTTTATTAATTGGGTTTTATGATTTTTTTGATCTCTTTTGGAAGATGTGCAAAAGGAATTGTTTTTATACCCTCTTTTACTCCATCTTCAAAAATCATAACATCTACCGTCATTTTAGTAGGAAAAAATCTTATAACATTATATAAAGTTCTCTCTAAAGTAAAAGATATTTTGCTATCTAAAAGCTCTATACTTTTTTTATTTTTTGCCATCTTTAGCTCTTTAGGTATATTCCAGTATCTTTTATCTCAATCGCTCCACCCTCTTGCAAAGCGGTAAGAGAGCGTTTATAAGCTTTTTTGCTGAGTCCAAAAACATTTTGTACAAGCTCCGGATCACTCTTGTAGTTGTACGGCATTATGCCGCCGTTTTGTTTTAAAAGTGACAAAACCTTCTCACATGAGACATCCTTTTGTTTTGTTCCGCCGGCTTGAAGAGTCAGATCTATGCATCCGTCTTTTCTGATGTTTTTCATAAAAGCTCTTTTGTTACTTCCAATCTCTATCTTTTCAAATATTTCATTGTGGTAAATTAACCCCTCATATCTATCTTCGACGATACATTTAAATCCAAGCGGAGTTTTTGCGATAATAAGAATACTCACC
>CAIUZU010000321.1 GCA_903903705.1 uncultured Helicobacteraceae bacterium | reverse complement strand
TTTTCTCTTGAAGAACTTCATACTCAGAGATCTCAACATTTTTATAGTCGTTAAAAATCTCTTTTAGCCACTTTACTCTAAGAGGTGCAGGAGCATAAAACTGAAATTTAAACGGATTTAAAAACGTCGGCATTATTATGATTTTATCAAAATCTCTGAATTTTATCAAAGCCTTGACAATAGCCTCATGACCGATATGCGGCGGGTCAAAAGAGCCGCCAAAAAGTGCGATTGTATCCATATTTAAAGGGAATTATAACTAAGTTTAGGTAAAATTGCCCAATTTTTATTTTAATTAGGAAATATAATGGCATTAAAAATAGCAATTAACGGATTTGGTAGAATCGGTCGCTGTGTAGCCCGAATAGCTGCAACAAGAGATGACGTGGAGATAGTAGCTATAAATGATATGGCAAGTATTGATATGATGCTTTATCTTCTTAAAAACGATTCTGTTCACGGAACTTTCAACCATGATATCGTTCAACTTGATGGTGAAAATATCACGATTGACGGTAAAAAAATCAGAGTTTTTAGTGATCGTGATCCAAAAAATCTAAAATTTGTCGAGTGCGGTGCAGATATAGTTTTAGAGTGCACAGGTGTATTTTTAAGTCAAGAAGATGCTCAGATCCATATCGATAACGGGATAAAAAAGGTTCTCTTCTCAGCTCCTGCAAAAGATGACACTCCTACTTTTGTTATGGGTGTGAATGAGCATCTTTACGCAGGGCAAAATATAGTCTCAAACGCTTCATGTACGACAAATTGTCTAGGGCCGATTGCAAAAGTTCTTGATGATGCTTTTGGAATTCAAAAAGGTCTTATGACAACTATCCACTCATACACAAATGATCAAAACATTTTAGATGTAAAACACTCAAAGGACAAACGCCGTGCTCGTGCAGGGGCTATAAATATGATTCCGACTACGACGGGTGCCGCAAAAGCTATAGGCTTGGTTCTCCCTCAGCTTCAAGGCAAACTCCATGGGCAGAGCGTTCGTGTTCCGACACCAAATGTTTCAATGGTGGACCTCAATGTGGTTGTGAGTAAAAAAACAACGAAACAAGAGGTAAATGCGGTTATTAATAAGGCTGCAGAGGGTGCTTTAAAAGGTATTCTTTTAGTAGATAAAGAGATGCGAGTTTCTCAGGATTTTGTAGGATGTGAATACAGCTCAATTGTTGCGGAAGATTTAACTCAAGTTATTGAAGGCGACATGGTTAAGGTAATGGCATGGTATGACAATGAGTGGGGATACTCGACAAGACTTCTGGATATGGCTCTTCACATTAGCAAATAGGGAAAAAAATGGAATTATTAAATATTAAAAATTTAGATTTAGCAGGTAAAAAAGTTTTTATCAGATGTGATTTTAACGTGCCGATGGATGAATTTGGAAATATATCCGATGATCGCCGTATTCGTTCGGCACTCTCTACTATTAACCACTGCCTAGATCACGGCTGTGCGGTTATTTTGGCATCTCATCTTGGTCGTCCTGATGGGCAGGTTGTTGCCAAATACTCTTTGCTCCCCGTAGCTAGAAGAATTCACCATCTTTTAAAGAGGGAAGTCGTGTTGGCAAAAGATGTTGTAGGCGATGATGCTATGCAAAAAGCTTCAGCACTAAAAAGTGGAGAGGTTTTAATTTTAGAAAATCTCCGTTATGAAGAGGGTGAAACTAAAAATTCTAAAGAACTCTCTCAAAAATTAGCAGCTATGGCAGATTTTTACATTAACGACGCGTTCGGTGTAAGCCATCGTGCACACTCTTCGGTTGAGGGAATAACTCACTTTTTTGACAATGAGCATAAAGCAGCAGGTTTTTTACTTCAAAAAGAGATAGAGTTTTTTAGCAAACTTATAGAAAAACCTGTTAGACCGTTTGCCGCAATTGTGGGCGGTTCAAAGGTTTCAGGAAAGCTTGAAGCACTTATCAAGCTGCTTCCTAGAGTTGACAAGATCCTCATTGGCGGAGGGATGGCGTTTACATTCTTAAAGCAGCTAGGTTATGATATCGGTTCATCTCTTGTTGAGGATGAGTTGCTTGGAGATGCACAGCACATAATGAATGAAGCCAGAAGACTTGGAGTTAAGCTTTATCTTCCTGTTGATGTTGTTGCGGCAGATAAATTTGCAGAAGATGCTGCGATTAAAATAATAGCAGCTCAAGAGATACCAAACGGCTGGATGGGACTTGATATAGGACCCGCTACGGTAAGATTGTATAAAGAGGTTTTAAGTGATGTTCAAACCGTTTTATGGAACGGACCTATGGGCGTTTATGAGATGGATAAGTTCGCAAGAGGCTCAAATGAGATAGCTCGCTACGTAGCAGATAGCTATGCGACGACTATAGTAGGAGGAGGAGATACTGCAGACCTTGTACAAAGAATCGGTGTTGATGATGAGATGACGTTTATTTCAACAGGTGGCGGAGCAACATTAGAACTCTTAGAGGGTAAAATTTTACCGGGCGTAGCATCTTTAGTAGTTCAAGAGGATTAAATTATGATAATTGCTGCAAATTTAAAAACAAACCTAACACGAGAAAAAACTGCTAAATATATAAAAGAAATAGAGAGTTTTTTGAGTAAAAACAGTATCTCTCAGGAGGTTATAGTTTTTCCTACAACATCTAGTTTAAATTTGCATGTAGGCAAAGTCACTGTAGGCGTACAAAATGCATATCCTGCCATAAACGGTGCATTTACGGGTGAAACAGGATATGAGCAGTTAGAAGAGTTTGGAATCAAAACTATTTTAATAGGGCATAGCGAGCGAAGACATGTTATAGGCGAGACACAAGGGATGCTTGTTAAAAAATTTAATTTTTATAAAGAACTCGGTTTTAAAATTATCTACTGTGTCGGAGAGCCTTTAGAGGTTCGAGAAGCCGGACATGAGAAGATGATGGAGTACATATCTAAGCAGTATGAAGGAATAGATACGTCATATGAAAAATTGATTATTGCGTATGAGCCGGTTTGGGCGATAGGAACGGGACTAACTCCGACCTTAGAAGATATTGTAGCTATACATAAAGAGTTAAAAGAGAAATCAAGTGCGCCGCTTCTTTACGGTGGAAGCGTAAAAGTAACAAATGCCAAAGAAGTTTTGGCACTTGATGGAGTAGATGGGATTTTAGTCGGAAGTGCGGCACTTTATGCGGAGCATTTTTGCACAATGTGTGAATATGCACAAAAATTAGATAAATAAATATTAGGAGAAGATTGAATGATAATGAAGGGCAAAAAAGGTTTAATAGTAGGTTTGGCAAACGATAAGTCAATTGCATACGGGATTGCAAAATCTTGCCATGAGCAAGGGGCGGAGTTGGCATTTACATACTTGAATGATGCGCTTAAAAAGAGGGTAGAACCTTTGGCAGAGAGTTTTGGCAGTGATAAAGTATATGAACTTGATGTATCAATTGAAGAGCATATGGCAAGAATCGCAAGTGTGATAGAGAAAGATTTTGGAAAGATTGATTTCTTAGTTCACTCTGTTGCGTTTGCTCCAAAAGAGGCACTTAGCGAGCCATTTATGAAGACTACAAAGCAAGCGTTTGCTATTGCTATGGATATTTCAGTCTACTCTTTGATAGATTTGACAAATCGTTTAGAATCTGTTTTAAATGATGATGCTTCGATTTTAACGCTTTCATATTTAGGCGGACCAAAATATATTGTAAATTACAATGTTATGGGTGTTGCAAAAGCGGCATTAGAGTCGACTGTGAGATATATGGCGGTTGAGCTTGGTAAAAAAGGTCAGCGTGTAAATGCAATCTCTGCAGGACCGATCAGAACTCTTGCAGCTGCAGGAATAGGCGATTTTAAGCAGATCCTTAACTGGAATGAGACTAACGCACCGCTTAAGAAAAATGTAACAACGGAGCAGGTCGGTAATTCGGCTATGTATCTTTTGAGTGATTTGGCATCTGGCGTTACAGGTGAGATTCATTATGTAGATTCTGGATATAACATTATGGGCATGGCAGCTGCTGAAGTTAATGTGGACGGTAAAACAGTTCTCTCATGGGATGCTGCTAAATAATAACTTACGCACTAGAATGAGCAGAGCCGTTCTAGTCGCAAGGAAATGTCCCTACGACCAAATCTACACATGCCTCATTTTTAATCAATTATCCCTCTTCATAATAAAATCAATATGTCATAATCTCTTTATCAGAAAAAGGATATGAAATGAAATTTATTAAACTCAGTTTATCAGTAGCCCTTATTACAACGATGGCATTTGCAGAAGAAGAAAAAAAATCTGATTTTGGTGTAAGTGCAAATATGGCAGTTACAAGTAATTACATATGGAGAGGTATGACTCAAAGCAACAACTCTCCTGCCGTTCAAGCCGGAGTCGACTTAGAGTATAAAGGTTTATATCTAGGTACTTGGGGATCAAATGTAGATTTTGGAGATACAAAAAACTCTTTAGAAGCAGATTTTTACGGTGGATATAAGAGTGAATTAGCCGGAATAAGCTTTGATGTAGGTGCGGTGCAATATGCTTATCCTAATATGTCGAATGAGTACAATTTTGCAGAGGTATATCTCGGAATAAGTAAAGAGTGGGAAAAATTTGGCGTAAAGGCAAAGTATAGCAAGGGTGTTGAAACAAACGATTTAAATCCTGAGGATTGTTGGGAAGTCGGAGCTTCGGCTAAATTGCCTTATGATGTAGGCTTTAGTGCTATTTACGGTGACTATCATAACATAGGTACATACTACTCCGTAGGATTAAACAGAGTGTTTGAAAAATTTGAGTTAAGTGTAGCATATATTAATTTTAACCATGAAACGGATTCAAGTGCTGATGAAGATAATGTCGTAGGTACGGTAACTTTTCGTTTTTAATACAAAATAGGGAGTGTAAACTCCCTATAATCTATTTTACTTCTCCTATAACAGGCATAGAAGATATTTTTTTCTTATGAGATTCTGCATGGGTTGAGTTTTGCTCCTTATTGTAAACCTCAATCTTATCTACATACTCTTGCAGAGTAAAATTTCTGCTCTCATTTTCATTTTTCTTTTTGATGTCTTCATTTTTTTCAACTGCCGGAGTCCAATCATTTTTCGTCCAATTGTTGAGAGCTTCTTGCAAATAGCCACTTTTTTCTTTTTCTTCTTTTCCTGACACACTGTTTAAAGCCCTGTTTTGCGATGGATTGACACCATCTACTTTGCTGCAGGAAGTTAAGAGTATGATTGCTGATACAGCTAATATTAAATTTTTCATGATGAGAGTATACATAAATAATTTCAATACATTATAAAAATATTAATATTTAACCATAAGTTAATCTTAATTTAAAGATAGATATGACATTATGCTGACAATGTATTGACATTTTGTTGACAATATGTTAACAATCTTTAAATTTAGGAGAATTAAAATGAGATTAACAAAATTAAGTTTAATAGCAGCAATGCTAATAAGTTCAAGTGTATTTGCAATTGAAAACACAAAAGTTTCCGGTAATGCTAAATTGTATTATGGAACTCAAGACTCTGATGTCGCTAACGCACCGGATATGTTTACGCAAGATTCAGGATATACAAACTTTGCAGCTCGTGCAGATTTAACAACTGATTTAACAAAAGGTGTCTCAGCAGGTATAGGTATGCAAGTTGTAACAACTCTTGGAGTTGAGCATAACTTAGTTGATAGCGTTTGGTCTAACGCTCATACTGCTTCTGGATCTAACGGTGCAGCTTTTGCAGGCGGAGCTCAAGTTGACAGTGCTATGTGGGTTGATGAAGTATGGCTTGCAGGCAGTGCATTTGACACTACACTAAAAATCGGTCGTCAAGCACTTGATACGCCACTTGCTTTTAGTGAAAAATGGGGTGTTGACAAAAATACTTTTGAAGCGGTTGTTTTAATTAACCAAAGTATAAAAGACACTACTCTAGTAGGTACTTATATCGGTAAATCAAACGGTAGTGCAGATGATAGAGCTAGTACACACGAAGGCGGTGCAGGTAGTTTAAATAATCTAGGTTTAGCTGCTGCAGGTTATGTTGCTGCTGATGGAGATTTCAGCACATTCGGTACAAACGGTACATATGCTTACGGTATCGTAAACAACTCTATAAAACCCTTAACTGTTCAAGCTTGGTATTATGATATGGTACGCCTTGCTAAAGCATACTGGTTACAAGCTGATTTAGACTTAAACGGTGTTTTAGCAGGTGCTCAATTTATGAATACTGAAGCAGATGCTGCATCTTCGGCTGACACAACAGGATACTCTGCAATGTTAGGTTACAAAATGAAAGATGTTGCTACTTTTAAAGTTGCATACTCTTCAATTGAAGACGATGGTCTTTTAGGTGTGGCTAATACTGCAACAGGCTCATTTGCAACTAAAGGAGGGCAATCTAAGCTTTATACTGAAATGTGGTGGAACTATGGTTTAGTATCTGCTGCAGGTGCTGATTCATACAGCATCACTGCAGAGACGGTTGTTGGTCCAAAAATTGGACTTCTTGCAGGTTTTTACTGTGCTGATATAGCGCCAAAAGATGCTGGGCTTACTCTTTTTCAAGAGAAAGAAGTAACTGAAATTACTCTTGCCGCTACTAAGTCTTTTGGACCTCTTGATACTGCATTAGCTCTTATTTTTGCAGACACAGATGCTGCAAATAATGTAAATGATGTAAAAACTACAGATATTCAAGCTTACTTGACATATAATTTTTAATTCTATCTTTTCTTAAGCCTATTTCCCCTTTCCTGTTTTTGGGGAAAATAGGCACTCTTATAAATTTTTTGCTATAATCTTCCAATGATAAAATTGATAAATAAATTCTCATATATCTTATTTATGCTATTTTTGATCTCCTTGATCTCTTTCTTAGCAATTCATGCAGCACCCAATAGTTTTTTTGGAGCAGGCGAACTTAATCCAAATATGACGCAAGAGGCTGTTGCGGCACTTAAAGCAGTTTATGGGCTTGATAAGCCTTTGAGTGAGCAGTATATCGGCTGGGTTGCAAATATATTTTCTCTCAATTTTGGCATCTCTTTTGTAAGCGGTCAAGAGGTTAGCAGCGAAATCCTAAAAAGACTCGGCGTTACTTTGATTATGAATATCGCCGCCCTTATTGCAGTGTTTGTTATATCTCTATATTTGGGCATAAAATCAGCTCTGCATTATGAAAAAAAGAGTGATTATATTATCCGTCAAATTTCTCTTATCTCTTTTTCTATGCCCTCTTACTATTTAGCATTGCTTTTTATTATTCTTTTTTCTTTGACATTAGATCTCTTTCCCATAGCAGGTCTGCACTCTATAGAGCCAAAAGATGGGCTTTCATACTATCTTGATATGACATGGCACTTAGTTCTGCCGATTGGAGTCATGGTGTTTGTAGGACTTGGGAGTATGATAATCTACATTAGATCTCTAACTCTTGAGATTTTAAAGAGTGACTACTACTATTTTGCCGTCTCTAGGGGGTTAAAGAAAAAAGAGCTGCTTCGTTATTATATACTTCCAAATTTGCTTCCACCGATTGTTACGCTGCTTGGATTGTCGCTTCCGGGTTTAATTGGCGGCAGTGTGATTTTAGAGTCTATTTTCGGTATAGAGGGAATGGGACAGCTTTTTTTTATGAGCGCATTAAGCCGTGATTATCCCGTTATCATGGGTACTTTAATGATAACGGCATTTCTGACACTGCTTGGAAATATGGTTGCGGATTTAATTCTTTTAAAACTAAATCCATA
>CAIUZU010000320.1 GCA_903903705.1 uncultured Helicobacteraceae bacterium | reverse complement strand
GCAATGATACATGGAAACTATTTTGCAACTATGATGGTACATTTGGGTTATGCTGATGGGATGGTGAGCGGAGCTATCCACTCAACCGCAGACACCATAAGACCTGCTCTTCAAATCATAAAAACCATACCTGAAGTAAGTCTGGTTTCAAGCCTTTTTTTTATGTGCTTAAAGACAAAAGTTTTGGTTTACGGTGATTGTGCGCTTAACCAAAATCCAAATGCCGATGAGCTTGCTCAAATAGCTATCTCATGTGCAAGAACAGCACTTGCTTTTGGGATTGAACCAAAAGTGGCGATGCTCTCCTACTCAACCGGAGAGAGCGGAAGCGGAGAAGATGTGGACAAGGTAAAAGAGGCTACGAAGATCGTAAAATCTCTTAGACCGGATCTGGACGTAGAAGGTCCGATCCAGTACGATGCGGCAATCGACAAAGAGGTGGCGATGATAAAACTTCCAAACTCAAAAGTAGCAGGTGAGGCGAGCGTTTTTATATTTCCGGATCTTAACACGGGAAACAATACTTACAAAGCGGTACAAAGATCCAGCGGTGCCATAGCCATAGGACCTGTTTTGCAAGGGCTTAAAAAACCGGTAAATGATCTTAGCCGAGGATGCAGCGTGGCAGATATAGTAAACACCATTTTAATCACAGCGATTCAAGCAGGGCAAAAATGAAAATAGCGGTTATAAACTCCGGAAGCTCCTCTATAAAATTTCAGCTTTTTTCTATGCCCAGCGGCGAGATTTTGGCACATGCTTTGGTTGAGAAGATAGGCGAAGTCGGCTCAAAGAGCATGTTTGAATACGGCGGCAAAAAGATAAATCTGACAGATTCCATAAAGACGCATCATGAGGGTTTAAAGCTCATAAATGCACTTTTAAAGGAGCATCATATCGTAGAACACTTTTCATCGCTTGATGCCATAGCTCACAGAGTCGTACATGGCGGAGAATATTTTAGAGATGCGACTCTTCTAGATGATGATGCGATAGAGAAGATAAGAGGGCTTATTCCGCTTGCGCCTCTTCATAACGGAGCAAACTTGGAGGGAATTTTGGTAAGCAGACAAAAAGCTCCGAACGTGCCTCAAATAGCAGTTTTTGATACCGCATTTCATTCAACCATGCCAAAAGAGGCTTATCTTTATGCTCTGCCTTATGAGATGTATGAAAAACATAAAATCAGAAGATACGGCTTTCACGGAACATCCCACTCCTTTGTCATGAAAGAAGCGGCAGCTAAGATGAAAAAAAGTCCAAAAGAGCTAAATATGATAACGCTTCATCTTGGAAACGGCTCTAGTGCATGTGCCGTAAAAAACGGTGTCAGTGTTGATACATCTATGGGTTTCACTCCATTAGAGGGGCTTATGATGGGAACAAGAAGCGGCGATATCGACCCTGCCATAATCATCTATCTTCAGAGGGAGCTCGGCTTTAGCGTCGATGAAGTAGATACTCTTTTAAACAAACGCTCCGGACTTTTAGGAGTCTGCGGAGATATAGATTTAAGAGAGATACAAACGCATGATGATGAATTCTCCAAAGCGGCTATAGAGATGATGGCAAGAAGAGTCAAAAAATATATAGGCTCTTATACGGCTCTGTTGTCAAATGTGGATGCACTGGTTTTTACGGCAGGTATCGGAGAAAATTCACACACCATAAGAGCAAAAATTTTGCAAGGTTTAGAAACATTTGGGATAGAGCTTGATGAAGAGGCAAATGAACAGAATTTGACCCTTATTTCAAAAGCCTCAAGCAGAGTAAAAGTGTTTGTCATAAAGACAAATGAGGAGCTCGAAATTGCAAGAGAGAGTGAGAGGGTGCTGAGAAAAGCACAAATAATATATCAAGCGGGAAAATCCATCTAAATTATGCAATAGCTTTTGAATGTTATTGCATAATTTTTATAATATCAGTTTTTGCGAGGTGCATAATCATATATTGTGATAAATTAATATTATTTGATGGTTCTATGTAAATTTGTAACTGCTTAGCATTTTTTCCTGCATATTGAATAAGTTCAAGTTAGTCTAGGTACAAGTTTTGACTTTCTCAATAAAAACAAATAAATAGTTGTTGAAAAAATAGAGTACAATTTAGCAAAAGCTTATTTCATTTTACAAGGCAAAACAGTG
>CAIUZU010000319.1 GCA_903903705.1 uncultured Helicobacteraceae bacterium | reverse complement strand
TTGACACCGAATGGCACCGAGACTGTCACCGAATGATTTATGAGGGATAAGAAGTCCCCATATTAAGGGGTTCTATGTTGTTGTGGCTCCGAATGCTGGATTCGAACCAGCGACCAAGTGATTAACAGTCACCTACTCTACCGCTGAGCTAATTCGGAATATCTTTAAGAGGGTGGAATTATACTTTATGAGTTGCAAAAAGTCAAGGTTTTTCTGCTATTTTGCTCGTTTTCTCTCCTCATTTTCATGAAGTATAAAAAATTCTAAATTTCCCACTGATTTTTTGGCTATCCTAGAGTTTTTTATAAGGAGATCTAAGCGTTTTTTACTCTCTTCATCAAAAAGTAAGTCAATGTCTTCGGCAGTTAAAGGTCTTTTGTCCAATGTGTTTAGTATCTCTTCATCATCATAGCTAGCATTGTTTAGCTCGGCATGAATTCTTGAAGCGATATGAATCGGCAGGGAGCTGTTAAAGAGATGTGATATCTCATGTAGCTCTTTGTAGCTGACTCCGCTTACCGGATATGCAGGAGGTCTGTCAATGGTGCCGATATCAATTCTTGTGACTTTTAATTGCATTAAAACGTCATTTAGCTTTTGTATTTCCTCTTTTGTGTCATTTAAATCTTTTACAAAAAGTATTTCTATGAAGAGTTTGCCTTTGTACACTTTGCTAAATTTAATGACTTTTTGAACTATTTGTTCAATCTCTATATTGACATGCGGTCTGTCAATTCTCTTAAATACGCTATTACTTACCGCATCAAGAGATAGTTTAACTTGATCGAGTTTTAAGAGTGAGTTAAAAACTTTCTCATTAACTAGCGTAGAACTGTTTGTCAGTATAAGAGTTTGAGTGCCATTTTTGATTTTATTCAATTCATCAATGAGTTCGTCCAAATATGGGTAGAGAGTCGGTTCACCGTTAGCCGTGATAGTTATGACATCTATTTTATCATGCAGATGCTCTTTTAACTCGTTGATAATGGTTGAAACATCCACCACATTTTTTTGTTCATCTGTCGTAGCACTTGGAGCTAATTCGCAGTAAAGGCAGTCAAAGTTACATTGCTTTAGAGCAGGAGAGAGATCTATACCCAAAGAAGATCCGAATCTTCTTGAGTTTATAGGACCAAAAATTGTTTTCACTTATTTTTTACTAACTCTATGACATTCAGAGATAAAATGTTTTGCATTTTCTACAGGTACGTCAGGAAGAATTCCATGACCTAGGTTGAAGATGTGTCTTTTGCCGCCCATGATATTTTGAAGTGCTTCTACGCATTGTGTTGTTGCTTCTTTTGAGTAGAGTCTGCACGGCTCCATGTTTCCTTGAAGAACATATTTCTCACCTAGTTTTTCTTTTGCAAGAGCCATAGGAGTCGACCAATCAACGCCGAACACATCAAAGTTCCCGTACACTTTGTCTAAAAACGCAGGGATGCCTTTTGGGAACATAATGATAGGAATATGCGGATATTTTGCTTTTAGATAATCCGCTATTTCAACCATATATTTCCAAGAGAACTCATCATATTTTGCAGGTTCGATTGCCGCAGCCCAAGAGTCAAAGATTTGAACTACGTCTATACCAGCCTCAATCTGTTTCTCCATATATATTTTTACAACTTCTGTCACTTTAGCAAGGATTCTGTGCAGAAGTTCAGGGTTTGAGTACATCATTTTTTTACAAATGTTATATGTTTTTGTGCCTTCACCCTCTATCATATAAGTAGCCAATGTCCAAGGAGCTCCTGTAAAACCGATAAGAGCTTTATCGTCTGCTAACTGCTCTTTTATAAGCTTGATTGTGTCGTAAACATAGGTGAGTTTTGATGCTGCCTCTTCGCCCCCTAAAAGAGCATCTAAATCAGCTTGATTTTTTATAGGTTTTTCAAAAACAGGTCCTTCTCCTGTGAGAAAATCAAGTTTCATTCCCATCTCATTTGGAACGACTAAAATATCGCTAAATAAAATTGCCGCATCAACCCCG
>CAIUZU010000318.1 GCA_903903705.1 uncultured Helicobacteraceae bacterium | reverse complement strand
TCCATACTTTAAAAAAATACAGCCTGATATACTGATTTACAGAGAAAAGTTAGATAAAAATAATGTAACGATTGACAAAACAAATCTTATGTTTTTAAATCTGATTTTAAATATTTTAGATTATTTAGCAAAAGAAGATGCAGATAAATTGGATTCGCAATGTGAGTACAATATCTTAACAATGCATAAAGAGTTTGAGGGTGTCATTTACGGTGATGCGGTTAACGAAAAAGCTCAAGCTGTTTTATTAACTTTTTTTCTTCGTATCGCCAAAGAGATTGATGTGAAATATCAAAAAATAGAGAATAAAGATTTAAGAAAACTCTATGAGCTTATGACTTCAAAAGATTTTAAATATCCGAGCTATATAAAAGATCAAAAGAATTTCGCTCTTGAAAATATGCCCGATAATATTAAGAGGATGGAGTACCTAAAATAGATTTGTTGCCATAACAGATACCATTTGCGCGATTTTGGTTGGATCTGTTTTAATTCTAAGCAGATTACTCTCATCAAGCGTATCGCTAAAGATAGCACAATCTTTTGCAACAAAATCTAAGCCTGCAATAAGAAAAGCAGGTTCAACTCCAACATGCAGAAAAGGAGCTACTTCTCTGCGTACTATTTTATGACGTTTAAAGTTTTCTCCGCAGTTAACCACAATGTCAATTCCGCCAAAATTTTTAATTGATACTTCTATTTTGTTTTGAATATCACTATTTTCATCAACTTCTACAACAGCGGCACCTTTGAGATTTAGCATATGCACAATTTCTCTACCATGTATGCTATTCGCTTCAATTACAAGGGCAATTTTTCCGCTAAATTCAGGTACTTTCGCTTCGCTTTTTAGTTTTGCTTGCTCCAGTGACCAATACTCAACTTCAAAAATATCTTCCGCACTAAGAGCCTTGTATCCGCCAAGCATTTGGGCTTTTAAAATAGCCTCATACGTATGTTCGTTTATATCTTTGATGATGTGTGCTTCTTTGGCGTTTGCACCGAAAGAGAGAGAGCCGTTGTTTTTGAGTATCGCAAAATTTGGGGCGGGATTTAAAAGAGTTTGGCTTGTTTTATTCGCTTCGAAATAATCCTTATACTCTTTAGCGTAGTTTGCAAGATCGGATACAAAATCATAGTTTACTATCGCAGGGATTCTTTTTGTTCTTATGACATGGTCTGGAGTAAGAGGACCTTGCGTGGCGATTTTGTCAACATCTTGTTTTGAAAAATGCACTGCCAAATCACTCTCATTTAAGATAGAAATAGTCGCTCTGCCTTTGAGATTGGATATCTCTTTTCGGATTTTTGCAAGAGTTAGCAGTTCTACATATGAGGAAGTTTTTTCTATCTGCAAAGTTGCACCTTTGGCTTCAAGATAGCGTTCTGCTCTATCTACCAGCTCTATGGTTTTTTCATAAGATTTTTTGGCATCGTCGCTGAATGTAAAGAGACCGTGATTCATAAGAACTAAACCTTCCAGTTTGCCCCATTCTACATCTTTTGTCATATCATATACAAACTTTGCAAGAACAAAACCGGGCATAATGTAGGGAATAATAAGAACTTTATTCCCGTAAATCTCTCTTATCTTCTCTTCGCCGCCAAGCGTATTTGTAATGGTTACAACGGCATCGGCATGTGTGTGATCCACAAATTTAAAAGGGATAATGGCATGTAAAATCGCTTCAACGGATGGGTTTGGAGCGGATGGATCTATCATTGCCAATCTTTGGTATTTTACCATATCGGTGTCGCTCAGCTCTTTTAACTCCGCCATCTTTAGAAGCATATCCATCTTAACCGGAGCAAAACCTTCAGCTTCGATAGTTGCCAAATCCCAACCGCTCCCTTTTACATAGAGTATCTCTTCTTGCTCACTAAAAAGGTTTGTAGCAGTTGACTTTACGGATGTGTTTCCGCCGCCGTGCAGAACCAGTGATGTATCTTGACCTAAGAGCCTTGATGTGTAGACTCTTAAATCAAGATCTGTTTTAAATTCGCTTGCTTCTTTGTCATTGTATAAACTTTTCATACGTTGCTCTTTTTAAATATTTCTTGAATTCTATCAAAGTCCGCCTCGCAAACCCCTTTATTTGTTATAAACCCAGTTATAAGCCTTTCAGGGGTAACATCAAAAGCATAGTAAATAACATGTGAATTTTCGGGAGTAATTCGTACTTTGCGTATAGTTTTGTTCTCATCAACCCCTTTCATGTAATGGGCTTCATCTTCACTTCTAAGCTCAATGGAGATATCTTTTGTCACAAAATCAAAATTTGAAGTAGTTGTTGCTACATAAAAAGGGATACCGTTATCGCTCGCTGCCAGTGCTTTGAGGTAAGTTCCTGTTGTATTTATCACACCATTCGCATTTACACTATCAGCTCCCACAATAACCATGTCAATTTCACCTTTTTGCATAAGGTATCCGCTTGTACCATCAGATATTATTGTATATTCAATTCCATCTTTAGCGAGTTCCCAAGCACTGAGCGATGCACCATCATTTAGCGGTCTTGTTTCATCAACCCATACATGTACGTCTATACCTCTTCTTTTTGCTTCATAAATCGGAGCAAGCGCACTTCCGTCATCTAGCATAGAGAGCCAGCCTACACTTGAGTGCGTTAAAATATTTATCTTTGTTTTGCCACTATTTTTTAAAATATCTTCTATGATTTTACAACCATGCTGCGCTATTTTTTGACTCTCTTGTGCTTCATTGTCACTGAACTCTATCGAATATCTTCTCGCCTCACCAATTACATCAGAGGAGCCTCTCAAATGATCTACCATGATATCAATCTTACATGAAAAATTGAGTACGGATGGTATAGCTTCTTTGATAAGCAGAACTTTTTCTTGCAGTTTTTCAAAGTCGCCTTCAACTTCTAAAGCTGTTATATATACGCCAAATAGTGCTATGCTCTTGATAACTCCCGCACCACTTACCGTCATATTTTTTATAGCTCTTGAAACTTCTTCTGTAGTTGTGAGATATTGTGTGTGGTACTCAAACGGAAGCATTCTTTGGTCTACTACCTCCAAACACTCGTCAAAAAAATCATTATTTATCCACACTGCTCTATAGTTACCCTGCATTTTATAATCTCCAAAATCTTTCTATAACCCTCTGTTTAAAAAATTGTATCATAATTCATTTTATAAAAAGCGAGGATAGCAAGATGGGATGGACATGTCAGCATGACTTTAGAGGGTACTGCAAACTTCTTAAAAAAGAGTGTGTTCCGGGGATTAAAGGATGTACTCTTAAAAGCAGTGAATATATCTTTAGCACTGGAAATTTTGAAGAGGATAAAAAAGCGGTTGAGGGCAAAAAAGAGGAGATAGATTTTGCTGCGTTAGCAAGAAGCAACTAGCTCCAAAAATTAAGTGGATTAGGATGTAAAAACGTGTAGTTTAAATCTTTTACTAACTTTTTAGACAAAACTCTTCGGTTTGAAAATCCTATAAAATTTCCGATTTGGGAGCCAAACTTTTGGCTATTTTTTGTATGTATCTCCAGTCTTGTGGGATGCTCCGGTGCGACTAGGTTGTATATCCCCTTTGTCAACCCTTTTTCAAGCATCTTTTGAACGATATTTATAACATCGTCTCTATGAATATAGTTTACGAATCCGTCGCTAAAATCAGTAGCACTTTTCCATCTTCCCGCAACTCTATCCTCGCCCATAAGACCACCGAGTCTAAGAACTAAAACATTCTTTTTTGAGCCTAACACCAAATCCTCAGCCTCTTTGATAAGGGATGTTTTTGTGATCTCTACACACTCATCCACATCAGAGTCAAACTCTTTATATACTGAGGTAGAGCTCATTAAAATAAGATTGCACTCAGGTTTGGTTAAAGCAGCTATTTTTTGTAGAGTTGCAAGATAGTTGTCTTTTGTGTGAATAGCGATTATTACGGTGTCATTTTGCCAGAAAGCGGAAGAATCTGTTGTGCTTTCTCTTGAAAAGCACTCTACATTAAAATCATCTGAGAGCTTATAAGATAGCGGTTTTCCAAGCCAACCGCATCCTATGATTCCGACGTTTTTTTTATTTCTCATTCGCAAGTTTATTTGTGTTAAAACTTTTTTTAATTACTATCATTTCATAGAGCGAAACTTCAGGCATTGCCTCTTCTATGAGTTTATCCGTATCACTAAAACGACCCTTCATTTTGTCTATATCTTTGTAACCTTTTGGTTTGATCTCATTTGTTATAGTTCCGACACTTACTGCCCAAATAATTACAAGCATCGCCCATACACTCTTTTTTGCATCAATGTATACGCCGACAAAGTGAAATACTACGCTCAGTATAATTGCTATGATAAGAATAACTGTTAAACTCATTTTGTTAAGTTCTCCCCTCTTGGTTTCATCTCTACCCCAGTATTTTCAAGCATTTTCTCGCCTAAACTTCTCACGCCTATAGTTCCTAAAAGCATAAGTGCAGAAACGAGTAATAAAAAAAATATTGCCATTGCATATCTTTTAAAAATTGCTTTCATCTATTTTTGCTTCTCTTTTTTGTTCTCTTCTTCTATCTGAGGCTCACTTCCTATCCAGTCAACACATCTTGAAGAGTGAAAATCTCTCTCGTAATCGTGATGTTTAAACATGTGATCTTCTAGTTTCCAGCCAAGTTCTTGTGATAGAAGCACTGATCTTGAGACTGTT
>CAIUZU010000317.1 GCA_903903705.1 uncultured Helicobacteraceae bacterium | reverse complement strand
AGAAACCGTTAAAAACTTCTCTGTTTTAGAAAAATTTGTGATGAATCTTAAAATGGCAGGATATAAGTTCGCAATTGACGATTTCGGTTCTGGATTCTCGTCGTTTCACTATATCAAAAAATTCCCGATTGATTATCTAAAAATTGATGGAGAGTTTATTATAAATATCAATAAAGATAAAAAAGACAAAGCTTTTGTGCATAGTATCTTAACACTTGCAAAAGAGCTTAATGTCAAAACCGTTGCAGAGTATGTAGAAGATGAAGAGATAGTAAAAACCCTAAGAGAGATGGGTGTAGACTATCTTCAAGGCTTTCATATAGGAAGACCGCAAAACAATTTTACGATAAATAGCTAGATTTTTTTAAATCCGGCTATTACCTCACATTAAAGCCATTCATACTATAATTCAAACTATTATAAATCAGATAAAATCAAAAGCCAAAAAGGGTTGCATATACTATGAGCGCTCAGCCATTTACCCATCTTCATCTTCATACGGAATATTCACTCTTAGATGGTGCAAATAAACTCTCAAATCTTGTAAAACAGGTTAAAAAGCTCGGTATGACTTCAGTTGCCATGACGGATCATGGTAATATGTTTGGTGCTATTGATTTTTACAAGCAGATGAGAGAAGCCGGTATAAAGCCTATTATAGGGATTGAGGGCTATATCCATAACGGTGAAGCTATTGATGATAAGAGTACTAAACAGAGATTTCATATCTGTTTATATGCAAAAAACCAAAAAGGTTATGAAAACCTTATGTATCTCTCTTCTAAAGCTTTTATAGAGGGTTTTTACTACTATCCCCGTATAAATAAACAAGAGCTTCGTGAGCATAGCGAGGGACTTGTTTGTACTTCTGCATGTCTTCAAGGCGAGGTTAGTTGGCATTTAAATACGGTAAATGAGAGAAATATAAAAAACGGCGCACTAGGATATGAGGGTGCAAAAGCCGTTGCGTTAGAGTACAAAGAGATTTTCGGGGATGATTTTTACTTAGAACTTATGCGTCACGGCATAGGCGACCAGCTTTTCATTGATGAGCAGGTTCTTAAACTTTCCAAAGAGCTAGACATAAAAATAGTCGCTACAAACGACACTCACTACACATTCCATGATGATGCACAGTATCATGAGGCTTTTATGTGTATCGGTATGAATAAACTCTATGATGACCCAAAGAGAATGCGTCACTCCGTTCATGAGTTTTACCTAAAAAGCCCAGAGCAGATGGCAAGACTCTTTGCGGATATCCCAGAAGCCATCATGCATACGCAAGAGATAGTTGATAAGTGTAATTTAGAACTCAAACTCGGTGACCCGATTCCTCCAAACTTTAAATTTACGCCAGAGTATGCTAAAAGGGACGGCTTAGAGATTGACAATATTGATGATGAACCTTTAAGCAACGATGCTTCAAAAGAACAAAAAAGAGCTTGGAAGAGTGCTATAGATAAAAATGATGCAGAGTATTTTATATATCGTTGTGAGCTGGGTTTAGAGGAGAGACTCAAGCATGTACCGCTTGAGAAGCATGAAGAGTATAGAGACAGACTGAAATTTGAGATGAATGTAATCAACTCTATGAAATTTCCCGGTTATATGTTAATCGTTTGGGATTTCGTTAAAGTCGCAAAAGAGATGGGCATAGCTGTAGGACCGGGGCGTGGAAGTGCCGCTGGGAGTCTGGTTGCTTACTCTTTGGAGATTACGGATATCGACCCGATGAAGTACGATTTACTTTTTGAGAGATTTTTAAATCCTGAACGTATCAGTATGCCTGATATCGACATGGACTTTATGCAGGCTCGCCGTGGTGAAGTCATAGATTATGTCGTAAAAAAATATGGTCGAAATCAAGTTGCGCAAATCATAACTTTCGGTTCGCTTTTGGCAAAAGGGGTTATTCGTGATGTCGCCCGTGTTCTTGACATGCCGCTCTCTCAAGCCGATAAAATGGCAAAACTTATCCCTGATGAGCTTGGAATCACTCTAAACGGGAAAACGAAAAACGGTGAATTTATAGCAGGAGCTTTTCAAAAAGAACCAAAACTTCAAGAACTCATAGATAGCGATACAAACGCCGCAAGAGTTTGGGAGTTTGCAAAAAGACTTGAGGGACTAAAGCGAAATTCAGGCATCCATGCAGCCGGAGTCGTTATCTCCAATGAAGAACTTTGGAAAAAAACACCCATCTATAAACCCTCAGGTGAGGATGTTTTTGTAACGCAATACTCACTTAACTATCTTGAAGATGTAGATCTGATAAAGTTTGACTTCTTGGGTTTAAAAACTCTTGATGTTATTGATAATGCTATAAAACTTATCAAACTTCGATATAACAAAGAAGTTAAATGGCATGAGATAGATGAGAATGATGAAAAAGTTTACGATGTTATTCGCAGCGGAAACACGGTTGGAATGTTTCAAATAGAGAGTTCTGGTATGCAAGATTTGAACAAACGCTTAAAACCCGATAGTTTTGAGGACTTAATCGCGGTTTTGGCACTCTACCGCCCCGGACCGATGGAATCTGGAATGCTTGACAGCTTTATAGAGAGAAAGCACGGCAGAGAGAAGATAGAGTACACTTTTGATACTATGGAGCCGATACTTAAAAATACTTACGGAGTCATCGTTTATCAAGAACAGGTTATGCAGATAGTTCAGACTGTAGGCGGTTTTTCTCTTGGGTACTCTGACATTATCCGCCGTTCGATGGGTAAGAAAAAAGATATGTCCGTTTATAACGACGAGTTTGCAAGAGGAGCACAAAAACAGGGGCTTGACTATGCCGAAGCATCAAAACTCTTTGATATAATCGAGAAGTTCGCAGGATACGGTTTTAACAAATCCCACTCAGCTGCTTATGCGATGATTACATTCCAGACGGCATGGCTAAAAACTTACTATCCAAATGAGTTTATGGCGGCACTTTTAACATCAGATAAAGACAACACGGACAAGGTCGTTCGCTACATCGACGAGACAAAAAGAATGGGTATTGAACTCTCTCCTCCTGATATCTGCGACTCTTGGTTGGAGTTTTCCGCAATAACAAAAGAGGGCAGAGAGATTGTCCTTTTTGGGCTTGGTGCGATTAAAGGAGTAGGAGAAGCGGCTGTTTACTCCATTTTGGAGACAAGAAAAGAGGGCGGTGATTTTAGTTCACTGCAGGATTTCGTAAACAGAATAGAGCCGTCAAAAGTAAATAAGAGAGTTGTTGAGTCTATTATAAAAGCCGGCGGTTTTGACAGATTTGGATTTTCTAGAAAGGCACTCTTAGACCAAATAGAAAAGATTGTAGATACCGCAAAAGATGCCTCAAATGCGAAAAAAAATGCCATAGGAAGCCTTTTTGGAGATGACACGGAAATTACAAGCGTTGAGTTAAAACTGACAAACTCAGATGAATATGAGTTAAAAGAGATTTTGGAGTTTGAAAAAGAGACCATAGGTTTTTATATCTCGGGTCATCCGCTTGATGAGTACAGAGAAAAACTTGATGAACTGGACTATACGCTTTCTTCTGAGATAGAGAGCGTCAAAGACGGCTCATACGCTATTTTCATAGGAAAAGTGGAAGAGATAACCAAAAAAACATCCAAAAAAGGAAACCAGTTTGGTATTGTAAGCCTTATGGATTTTCACGGAAACATTGAGGTTATGCTTTTTAGCGACAAGCTTGAAGAACTAAGTCAAATGAACCTGCAAGAGCCGATAGCCATCAAAGCAAAAATAACTCATACGGATATGTTTACGAGAATGAGTGTGAGCAAGATTATGACGCTTAAAGAAGCAAAAAAAGAGACTCAAAAGACGAAAAAAGAAGTAAGAGAGATCGAGCAAGCGCCGCAAGAGCCGATAAATCTTGCAATAAAACTAGATACTGACATGAGAGTTTTAGAAGATTTATACAGAATCGTCCGTCAAAACCCCGGTAACAGAGAACTAAAACTTACCATTATCTCGAAACTTCAAAATGTAGTCATCGACTCAGCAATCAGGGTAGATAGCAAACTTATAACCGCGCTTGACGGGAATGAGTTTGTGGATATTTTAGATAGTATAGGAGAGCATGTATGAGTTCAAAATTTTTTACAAATCAAGGTACAAATACACTTGAAAATAGGCTTAAAGATATTTTATCTCATTATAGAGTTGAATATTTGGAATTTTTGATAGGTTATTTTAGGATTAGCGGCTTTGTGAAAATTGCTCCCTATCTTTCAAACATAAAAAAAGCAAAAATACTTGTCGGTATAAATCTTGACAACATCATAGCCGAGGCAAAAGCAAAAGGAAAAAAACCAAATCTTTTTGATGGAGAGGGTTTTAAAATAAGCTTCAAAGAGGAGCAAAAAAAGGTTTTAGCACAAGCGGATTATGCAAAAGAGGTTGATGAGAGCGTTGAAATTTTGCTAGAGATGTTAGAGCAAAATAGACTTGAACTTAAAATTTCACAAGATAAAAATATCCATTCTAAAATCTACATACTAAGAGAAGAGGCAAAACCAAATCATGATGGAACGCTTGATTATCGTGGTTCAGTGATTACAGGAAGCTCAAATCTTACCCAAAACGGCTTAAGTACAAACTATGAGTTTAATGTTGAGCTTCGTGATAGTGATGAGATAGCTTTTAGTTTGGCTGAGTTTGAGAAGTTATGGGTAAATGCGGTTGAGATAACACATGGCGAGATAGAGACCATAAAAGAGGAGAGTTACTTAAGGGAGATAACGCCCTATGAGCTTTATTTGAAGTTTTTGATAGAGCATTTTGAGGAGAGAGTGGAGTTTAACGCAAGTGTTGCTGATGACTTGCCAAAAGGGTTTAAAAAACTTGCGTACCAGATAGATGCAGTAAATGAGGGTTTAGCAAAAATCAAAAAGCACGGTGGTTTTTTTCTCTCTGATGTAGTTGGTTTGGGAAAAACCGTTACATGTGCGATGGTGGTAAAAAAACTTCTCTTTAGCACAAAAGGGCATGTGCTTATCATCGCTCCGCCATCCATCCGCAAAGAGTGGGAAGAAACATTTCAGAAATTTAAAATAGGTTCAATTCGTCACTTTAAATTTTATTCTTACGGTGAACTTGAAAAAATAAAAGATACCTCTGAGTACGAAACAGTTATCATCGATGAATCTCATAAATTCAAAAATTTTGCTACTTCACGCTATAAAGAATTAGAGAGAATTTGTAAAGAACGAAGCAGATATAAGAAAAAAATCATTCTTATCTCAGCTACACCACTCAACAACAAGCCGCAAGATTTGGCAAATCAACTCTACCTTTTTCAAAGCAAGAGAAAAAGCACGATAGATTCGTTTCCAAATTTGGAGAGCTTTTTTGCTGGAATTGACAAAGAGTATAAAGAGCTTATCAAAAATGACAAAGATGCAAAAAGCATAGACATGCCACGGCTCAAAGCACTATCGGCAAAAGTGCGTGACAACATACTTAGAGAAGTGATGGTGCGTCGCACAAGGTCAGACATCCAAACCATCAAAAGATATAGTGAAGATATAAAAGAGCAAGGTTTAACCATTCCCCGCATAAACGAAGTTGAAGAACTTGAGTACTTTTTAGATGATGAGACGGCAAAAATCTTTTATGAATCGGTTGAGATTTTGACGGAAAAGCTCTCTTATGCAAGATACAAAGCAGCTGCAAATCTCTCTCGTGCGGCACAGCAAAAATTTGGCAACATGCAAGAGGGCTTTTTGGAGATGAGTTCGCAAAACTTAGCCGTCATGATGCAAACTATGCTCATTAAAAGGCTAGAGAGTTCATTTCATGCCTTTAAATCAACCATAAACAAGCAAAAAAACAATCTTGAAAAGTTTATAGCCATGTTTGAAAATGGAAGAGTTTTACTGCCAAATTCAAAGATAAATTTCTTTGATATTTTGGATGAACATGAAGATGATGCAGAGCGTATTATCGAAAAACTGCTTGAAGATGAGAAAATTTTAGAGTTCGCTCCGAGTGAGTTTAGCAAAGAGTATCTGCCAAAACTCAAAAGTGATTTGGTGCTTTTGGAGTATCTTTCACATATTTGGGAAAGTGTTATAAATGACCCAAAATTAGAGAGATTTAAAGAGATTTTGCAAGCAAACAAAAATGAAAAAATAGTTGTTTTTACGGAGTCCAAACAAACAGCACTCTACTTAGAAAAATCGATTAATGACAAAAAAATATTGGTAGTGCATGGGGGAAATAGAAAGGATCTAAAAGATGTTATAAGAGAAAACTTTGATGCAAATTATGAGCACAAAAAAAATGATTTCACCACCATCATTTCAACCGATACGCTCAGCGAGGGTGTCAACATGCACCGAAGTAACATTGTGTATAACTATGATATTCCTTGGAACGCAACAAGACTCATGCAACGCATCGGGCGCATTAACCGCATAGGCACAAAGCATGATGAGATATTTATCTACAACTTTAAACCTACCGCACAAAGTGAAAAGCTTATAGAACTCTCAAAAAAAGCATTTATAAAACTTCAAACCTTTCATCACTCTTTGGGCGAAGATAGCAAGATTTACACAAAAGCAGAAGAGGTCGGTTCTGTTACACTTTTTGAAGAGAACACGGAGAGCGCCATCGATGAAGAGCTTACATTTTTAGAAGAGTTACGAGAGTTTAAAGAGGCAAACCCAAAAACATTT
>CAIUZU010000316.1 GCA_903903705.1 uncultured Helicobacteraceae bacterium | reverse complement strand
ATAATATAAACTCCTGTTTTTAGTGTTTATATATATTCATAATTTTTTGTGGTAAAATTTAAATTAATTTTTTAATAAGATTAGGTTGTACATATGATAGTTTTAAGAAAAATTTTATTGATTCTTTCAATAATTTTATTGAGTTCAAGTAGTTCTAATGCAAAAGAGAATGATGTTGATTTATTTACTGAGTGTTTTAACGCATTATCAACTTGCGAATTTCAAGCAACTAAAAAACAAAAAGGTGATATGAATGTCTGTTTAGCAGGAAAAAAATTCCTTGAGAGTAATTGTAAAGGGACAGTTATGGAACCACACATCCATGAAGAATATCTGAATATAGGTGTGTTATATTATTATAAAAATGACAAACTTAATGCACGAGATTATTTGCTTAAAGCAGCAAAATTAGGGAATTTAAAAGCTCAAAAAAATCTTGATATACTATGTAAAGAAAGCCCATGGGCTTGCAAATAATAATTTTAGAAGACAATTAACGCCAAGGGGTTTTTACCCCTTGCTCTCTAGTTTTTTGCTTCTGTTTTTTTGAAAAAGAAGCCGACCAGCAAAATCTCCATCAAAGAACCAAAGCTATAAGATAGCACTTCAAGTATCTTCAGTACAATATTTACGAGAATAAATGCCACAACAACTGCTAATGGTATAAAGATACTATCAGCTGCAATACCTAATAAAATCAAACCTACGATAGCCAAAACCGCAGGAAACATATCAAGATATACTTCTGCTTCTTCTCTGCCGCTTACAGCAGCGTATTTTTTAATTAAACTCATGATAAATCCTTTTTTTGTTTTTTTAAGAGATAAATTTTTGATTTTTATCTCTCTATTGATATTCATAATTTTTCGTTTATTTTTTGAGTAAAACAAAAAATCAACTATTTATTTTTCTATGATATAATTTTCTCGTTTGGATAACAATGTAAATCTTGTCTGACTAACTACCAGACTACCATAAGTTAGGGTTAGAGCTTCGGCTTTAACCCTTTTTTTTTGCCTTTTTTTAGGCATGGTAGGGGTGGGTGGGAACTTATGGAAAAGGAAATATTTTGTTATCCAATTTAATAGTAGTCTTTTTAATATTGATGGTGTTCACACCCGCTCTTTATTAATCAAAACAGAGGGATTAGTTACCCCTCTGGCTGCTATTTACCTTCTGCTATATCAATCACTGAAAAATCTTCAATACTGCCGTTGGCGAACCGCTATTAATAGCCTGCACCGTTGCACTTGCCGTAGTGCTTAGATTACTTGTTAGTGCTTTTTCAATCATTGCCGTTTTAATTTTACTAGCAACTTCGCTCTGACCTTGTTGTTCTAGATGAGCTGTATATTGTCTCACTGCTTGAGCCACGCTTCTGCTCTCAGAATCCTGTTCCACCTTACTCATTGCGTCACTATCATTTGTCGCAAAGCTTATGGTAAGTGATGGCGTATTAAATCCTATCCTTTCTGCTGAATAATAAGGAGCACCGTTTCTCAAAAGTGTCGGGACAGAACTTGTCAGAACGATTGTAAACTCTCCATCATTGCAGGTATAAACATCATTTGAGCCGCCATAATTGCAGCTACTAATATTAAACCGTTTGGGTTCAGTATTATTATAAGCCTTATGTACGGCTTGTTTTGCTAATTCATTGATATTTTTTATGTTTGGATCATAAAAATTCTGCATTAACGAACTTGCTTTATCTGCCACTTCGCCGCTGAAATACAAAAGCTCTATAGTGTTTTGAATTTTAGCTATTTGTTGTTTTGACATTTTGCCTCGTGTAGAAGCTTTACTCTCATTGTATGCTTTCACATTCAGATCTATAATCTCTTCATCTTTGTCAACATAATAAGTGGTGCCTAGATCACTATTTCTAAGTGAAAAAGCTCTTCTATCCCATCCTAAAGCCCTCATTTCCATTAAGATATAAGGGATTGGGTTAATATTAACACTCCAATTGCCGGACTTTGATTTTGTTACTGATTTAGTAAAACTCTTTATTTCAGAGAGGTTTTTAGTTACTGTTTTAACATCGCTATTTTCGCTTCCTCTGCTTTCTTGCAAAGTTTTAGTATCGCTTTGGTTAATCGACTTTTGCTCACTGTTTCTTTCACTTTCTTGTTCAGACTTCTGATTCGAAGTCTGATTTGAGATATCTGCAAAAAGAGATGATACAAAAAACAATGGCAAGGTTAGAGATAGTATGATTGGCTTTTTCATATTCCTAATTCCTCTCTTGCCCTGTTCCACTCTGCGCTTGCGCCATTTTTAATAAAGTAATCTTTTGCATAATTTTGGTTAGAAGCACCATCGACCATTGAGCTAAATAAAGTTATTTTTTGAATGGTTTTTTTGGGGATATCTCCGCTGCCTTGCTCAACTAAAAATTTGAAATAAGAAGTCACCAAATGATTTGTGCTTTCTATGTTTTTATTTGTCCAAACTTTAGCCCATTTAGGCGCACCATCCCTATAACCCTCTTTGAAATGCCCAATTGCAGAAATATATTGGTAAACTCTATAGTAATACTCTTTTTGACTTTCAGCAGAGGCTATGTATTTAATAATCTTAAAAAATACACTACCCCAAGTATTGCTTAAATCTATAGTGCCATTAGGCAATTGAAGATTTTGAATATTATTGCGAAAAGTTCCAATCGTACCATCAAAATA
This sequence comes from uncultured Helicobacteraceae bacterium, assembly GCA_903903705.1. Classification (GTDB taxonomy): domain Bacteria; phylum Campylobacterota; class Campylobacteria; order Campylobacterales; family Sulfurimonadaceae; genus Sulfurimonas. The sequence continues at coordinate 361 of CAIUZU010000316.1, read as the reverse complement.
TTCAGAATCAGCTTTGAGAGATCCCGTTAGTTTAAGATATTCAAGCCCCGACAATTCTTTTTTAGAGTAAGAATACAAGCGTTTTACATCTGTAGCAGTGGCATCCTCTTTAATGTTACCAAAAGCAGCTAAGGTTACAACTAATAATAAAATAATTATTTTTTTCATTTGTTAAATCCTATTTTATTTTTTTGAAGTGAAACGCCATGTAGAACATTTTGGGATATCTCATTAAATTTTGAATCACCATCAAATCCGCTACATTCCGTAAATTCGCTAGTTTTTTGACCTTGTAACTTTTTAGAACGGTTTTCCAAATAAAAAGCATAACATCCAGCTTCTATTTCGTCTTTAAATCTCT
>CAIUZU010000315.1 GCA_903903705.1 uncultured Helicobacteraceae bacterium | reverse complement strand
GTAAACGATAAACTCTCTGAGTTAGATTTGGAGAGTAAAAATGATACGACCGTAAATCACTTGAACAAGAGTGAACTAGAAGAGCTATTTTATGAAGTTAAAAATGAGCTATTAAAAGCTAATATAGTGTTATCAGAGAAGAAAACAGCTCTTTTTGAAAATCTTAAAAGTGTTGTCAATAATAACGAGTTGTCTGAGTGGAGCGAAGCTGTCGATGAATTTGAATATGATAAAGCACTCAAATTTATGGATGGCTGGAAGATATAATGAACATAAATAAAGATATTGGATAAAAAAATGAGATACTTGTTAACTGTTTTACTCTCCTTTAGTTTTGCGTTTGGCGATACGGTATTAAACTGCGTCGGTTCTACGACTATACAGCCTATTATTGAACAAATTGCACAAAGATACAAACAAGAGAGCGGTATAACATTAAATATATCCGGCGGTGGAAGTCAATATGCGGTTGATTCTCTTATATCAGGCAAGATAGAAATCGGCATGGTAAGCAGAGATTTGACTCCACAAGAAAAAAGTGCCGTCTCCCATGTGACTATTGGCTACGACACTTTAGCCTTTATAGTAAACAATGATAACCCTCTTCAAAATATATCAAAAAAAGATTTGATTGAGATATATACGGGAGAGATCAAAAACTGGAAAAAGTTTAACACTAAAGATGAGAAAATTCATCTGGTCTCAAAAAGGCTAGACCGTGGAACACTCAATGTCTTTGAACACTACACTGGGCTTTTCCACCCGAAAAATCCAAAAAACAGCGACAAAACAAAGATGATAGATGCCTCAGCGTGGGAAGCCGGAGCAAATAACGATATGATGGTTTGGGTCGGTGGCATTGTAAATAGTATCGGTTATATATCTTTAGGATCTGCCAGTGCCATTGAAAAGCATGGTCTGCCTATAAAAATTTTGGCACTTGAGGGTGTAAAACCGACAAAAGAAAACATCCAAAATCAAAGTTATCCGATAAAAAGAGAGTTGAATCTGGTTTTTTTAAAAAGCAATAAAGAGGCAGAGAAGTTTGCCTACTGGATGTTTGAAGAGTACGCTCAAGAGAGCGTTGAAAAAAATCTTTTTGTAAGAGCAAAATAGTGAAAACGTCTCTCACCTCAAAAATCATTATCTCAAACATAGTTGTCTTAGTTATCTCTTTTACAGCTCTCTTTGTCGCCTACAATTTCGAAAATAAAGTAAGCGAAGATATTTTACTGCATAGAAATCAGGTAAATCAATTTGACAAAGAGGTAATTCTAGTCGCATCATATCTTTATAGAAGCGCCCACATAGGTGATGACAAATATTTAGCAGAAGCGGCAATCTCTTCAAAAAAAGCTATATATACGCTTAATTTTTTAATTCATCACGAATTTCAAACCCAAGAGTTAAAAGCAGTTTATATAGATTTTTTTAAAAATGCCGTCATTGCGACATCACTTTCACTTGAAAAAAGATCAAATGAGGCACAAGAAATTGATGCAATATCATT
>CAIUZU010000314.1 GCA_903903705.1 uncultured Helicobacteraceae bacterium | reverse complement strand
ATAATTATTTAATTTATCTAGAGTTGTTCCGCCCATGTCCGACACACTCATCGGTGTACCGATTTGATAACCGCTTCCAACATATTCATAATCAATCATTTCTGCACCAAAACGAAGACTTGCGTATCTATTGATAGGTTGAATATAGTAAACTTCAACCGCTTTACCACGAGTAGCAAGTTTGTTTGTCAAAGAGTTTGAACCTTGAGTAAAACTAAACCAATTTTTGCTGCCTTCATTATATTCGACACCTATTTTTGGGTTTTTCATACTCTCTATCGGCATTGTATATCTTGTGCCTAACCAAAATGCATGACCGTCTTTTTGTTCAGTATCACCCGGTGTATTTGTTAAAAGTCCCATTGGATAATCACCGTAAGGCGTTGCTTGATTTGAAGTTATACCGTTTGGTTTGCTTTGAGAAATCGCATAGTGAGCAAACAGGTCTAAGCCGCTATTTGCTAAGTTTGTAAATTCTAACATAGCAGTATAGAGCATTACGTCACCGATATTTGTATTTGTGTTAGCACCTGATGAATTAGTAGTATTTGAAACTACATCGCTAGCTCCGACTACGCTAAGCTGTAAAAGAGATCCGTCAATCCCCAAACCGCTGTCTAAAAATGCCCCAAGAACATTAGTATCTTTTATTGCACTTGAATTACCGATATATGTGTATGTTGTATCATCTTGGTAACCTTTGCCGTAGCCGATTCTAAGAGCCATATCTTTAACGCCGGTAGCTTTTTGTAAATTTGCAGTTGCAACTACTCCATCAGCCGCACCGTCAAAGCTGAGAGCCGAGTAAGTAGCTTTACGAACCGTGTTGTCTTTAAATTGGTGTGAAGGTCCGTCTGAACTAGGTTGGCGACCGATTGTAAAAGTAACCGGAACTAAACCGTTTATCGCTGTCCAGTCGATATATGCTCTCTCAACAAATACACCGCTGTCAGATGGGCGTCTTCCTTGCATTGGATCCATGGAAGAGTACAAATAGCTTGAGCCTGTATCAGACCAATTTTTATACATACTCAAACGACCCGTAAATTTCATATCATCCGTGATATCTGAATTCATGTTTAGTCTTAAACGATTTGACCATACATTTTTAGACGATGTTTTATCTCCAGAAGCATCTTTTGCCTCAAAATTGTCCACGCGGGTTCTAAAATCTAAACCAAAATCTATTTTATCTGTCATTGTCGAAGTTTCGATTTTATCTACTCTCTCTTCTATGGCATCGTTTGATTTGGCTTGTATAGCCTTAATCTCCTTGATTTGCGTCTCTAAAGAGTTTATTTTGCTTTGTAAGTCGGCATCCGACGCACTTAATGATAATGTAGCCAACGATGCTACCATGCTTAGTTTTATAACTTTTTTCATATATTTCTTCCTATAATTATTTTTTTTAAATTCCGGCTGCCGCTGGATGATCAGAATCTGCCGCATGACTTGTCAAGTATTTTTTCAGTACTGCTTTATCAGCATCTGACAACTTGTCAATTCCCATTTTTTCCATTTTTTCACCACTTTCAAAGATCTTTTCCCACTGCTTTATAGCCTTGGAACTAGGATCTAAACTTAACGATTTTGCTAAGTCTTTTCCATCAGCAAAAGACAATGTCACTGTAATAAACAATAACAATAACAACTTAAATAAATTCATTTATTTTCCTTTTTTTATT
>CAIUZU010000313.1 GCA_903903705.1 uncultured Helicobacteraceae bacterium | reverse complement strand
TATCTTCAAGCATTGCTTTTATATCAAAAAGTGTGATATTTTTCTCTAAGATAGCAGTTTCCACTTCAGCCGCCGCAACTATATTTAAGAGTTGAAAATTGAGTTTGAGCATGTCCATATAAACGAGATGAAAGAGTTCAAAATCTTCAGAATTTTTGGATTTTAGCGAACTGTAAAGATGCTTCAGCAAAGAACCCATTCCGATTAGTGGATTGTGAAATTCGTTACGGATAAGTGCCAAAAAGTGACTTTTTGATTTTTCGGACTCTATAAGCTTTTTGTTCATAGTTTCCAGCGTTTGAAATACGCTTTTTAAATCATCAATCCTCGTTTCCGTATGTAAATGCGTTGCTATAATATCTTCGTGTTTCATGATTTTGCTCCTTTTGGTTCAAGTAAACGGATAATGTTGCTGATTTTAGAACGCATTACTTCAGGAGCGCTTATTTTTGTGATCCATCCGCTAAAGCCAAGCTCTTTGCCTTTGCTTTTTGATGCTTTGCTTATCTCGGTCGTTATAGCGATAATAATGTGATTTTCATACTTCTCTATGCTCCTTGCCAATGCGCAAATATCATATCCGCTAAATTCAGGCATATTTATATCCGTAAATAAAACATCAAATTCAATCGCTTCATCTTTGAGCAGCTTGGCAAATGTTTGGCTGTCGCTGTAAGTTTCAACTTCGATAATACCCTCTTGAACAAGATCCGAGATAGTGTATGTAAGCACTTTTAGTATCGTGCTGCTGTCGTCTAAAAAAACTATTTTTATAGCCATGTTGTTTTCCTTATGGTTTAATGTAGATAGTAGGTTTAACCTGCTTCACGCAGTTTGTTATGTTAAAAAGCGTCTCAGAGTGTCCGATTAGAAGATAACCTCCTCGCTTAAGGCGGGATACGACATTTTCAACGATATATTTTCTCTCGGGATTGTTGAAGTAGATAAGCATATTGCGTAAAAAAATCATATCAAACTCGCCTATGCTTTTATCGAGTGCTTCCATCAGGTTGAGCCGTTTAAATGAGAGATGATCTTTTAAGTGATCATCTATGAGAAAATTCCCATCTTGTCTTCCAAATCCCTTCAAACAGTATCGTTTTAAATACCGTTCGCTGATTTGCGGTATAAACTTGTTTGGATATAGTCCACTTTGAGCCTGTCTTATAACATCAACATTTATATCGCTGCAAAAAATATCCCATTTTATCTTTGTTCCTAAAACTTCATCGCAAACCATAGCTGTACTGTATGCTTCAGCGCCGATACTGCATGCAGCACTCCAAATGCGCATGGGAGAGTCGCATTTAGGAAGAACATCAGATTTTAAAAACTCAAAATGGTGAGGCTCTCTGAAAAAACTCGTCTCATTGGTCGTGATGGTGTCGATAAAAACTTGAAGCTCCATAGCATCGTTTTGCAGCATGTCATAATACTTATTGAAATTATCAATACCAAAATGGCGTAGGCGTTTTGCCAAACGGCTCTCAATGAGTGTTGATTTCTCATCTCTCATGTGAATACCGGTTACCTTATGAATAAGGCTGCGGAATTTTTCAAATTCGCCCTTAGAGAGTTTGACTGCCAAAAGTGAACTCAAAATGCTCTTCCACTAGATGGCATATTTGAAAATAACATCGGTTAACTCCTCTAGGTCTAGTTTATGTATGATATGCTGTGCGCCGAGCGAGTAAGCTTTGTTGGTTATAGAGCTGTTTGCCATATTTGTATTTACGACTATTGGCACATTATTCCAAGCCGGTAGCTCTTTTAGTGCATTCATGAGGCCCAAACCATCCATGATTGGCATTTCGATATCTGTGATTATTAAAGAAACTTCTTCCGGCTCAATGGTAGATAGTCTATCAACTAACAACTGTCCGTTGTTGAAAAATTCATACTCAATCCCTAAATGCTCATAAAGTATCTTTACGGCATTTCGTATGACACTTGAATCCTCTGCATGTAAAATCTTGCCGTTTAACTCTTTTTTTAGAGTGATTTGTATGGTTTTAGTATGTTCGTCATGTTCTATTTTTGGAAATATATCCATAAGCATTTTGTCGCTGTCAAACACAAAACATAGTCCGGAGATACCGCCGATCGATATATCCGTAACATAAGCGGTTTTAGCATCATTTTCAGAGTTGTCTTTAAAATCTTTCGATTCTATGTTTATAACGCCAAGTACATTTTTGATAACCAAACCGATTTTATGGTTTCCGTAGTTACACATCATGATAAGCTCATACTCATCTAAACCCAGTTCCGATTTGCCAAGCCATCTGTCAAAAACAACAACGCTAACCATATCGCCGCGAATTTTTGCGACACCCTCTATAAGTGCAAAAGAGCTTGAATTTTTAGCTATGTTGACATCTTTAAGGGCTATAAGCTCTTCCACTTTTGCCACATTTATGGCGTAAAGGTCATTTGTGCCGTTGCGAAAAACTATGTATTGGCTTGAAGCATCTGCATTACTTGTTACTAAACGGATGAGTTCGTCATCATCCTCATTTGATTGATGGTGCATATTGTTGTTATTTAACTCATTTTTCATCTATTTTCCTTTTTGTTAATTATGGGGCAGGTTTGCAAGTTCACGGATAGACAATAATCGTTCTATACTTATAATGGCGATAAACTGGTTTTCCACCTTACCCATAAACTTGATAAAATCTTTGCGTATGCGTGAACCGAAGTTCGGAGTGTCTTCCGTATCTGTCGGGTAGATGTCATAAACTTGATTTACGGCATCTATAAGCAACCCGATTTCAAACACCTCTCCATCTTCTTTAACTTCCACTATAACTATACATGTGCGTCTCATCACATCGCTCACTCCCAAACCTAAACGATCGCTTAGATCTATCACGGGGATTACATTTCCTCGAACATTTGTTATACCCAGTACAAATCTGCTCATTTGCGGAACTTTTGTTATAACCGCAAACTCTATAATCTCTTTGATTGCTAAAATCCCAATACCCAACTGCTCGTCTTGTACATAAAATGTAAGATACTGATGTTCGTTTGTATGACCTTGTGACCCGCCCATAATCTGTTCACTCATAATTTCTCCTTGTTTTGTATGTTTGATATTGCGATAAATGCTCCCAAAAGCACTTATCGCAATATTCCATCTTTCTTGGAAACGAGGATTTATCCTCGTCCGCTCTGGTGATTTGCTTTGACACTCAGGCAAGGTTAAAACCTTGCCTCCATGTCACACTTTCTTTCTCTTCGGAAACGAGGATTTATCCTCGTCTGCTCTAGAATTTTTTAAACTCTCTTTTGTCTACCGTAGTCGGACGCGTTACATCATCTGTTCTTTTTGCCGGAGCCGCTATGGCTGCCGGTTTATGACTGACTGCCGGACTTTTTGGTTGTTGCAGCATAGTCGGTCTTTGAGCTGTGCGAACACTGCTTGTTTTGTTGGAGTTGTCAACTTTAAAGAACTCCATCATAGTCATAAGCTGTTGTGCTTGTGCGCTCATCTCTTCAGATGCGCTTGCAAGCTCTTCGCTTCCTGCCGCATTTTGCTGTGTTACTTGGTCTAGTTGCACCATGGCATTGTTGATTTGCCCGATGCCGCTGTCTTGTTCTGCAGAAGCTGCCGCAATCTCTTGGATAAGCTCAGCTGTTTGGCGGATTTGCGGAACCATCTCTTTGAGGAGTTCTCCTGCTTTTTCGCTGATTTTTACGCTCTCTGTCGTGATACGCCCAATCTCTTGTGCTGCTACTTGAGAGCGTTCTGCAAGTTTGCGAACCTCAGATGCGACAACCGCAAAACCTTTACCATGTTCTCCTGCTCGTGCCGCTTCGATTGCTGCATTGAGTGCTAAAAGATTTGTTTGGTATGCTATGTCTTCAACAACACTAATTTTTGTTGCTATCTCTTTCATGGCATCAACAGTTTGGTTTACTGCTTGACCGCCTTCTTCTGCCATACGGTTGGCATTGGTTGCCATTTCGTTAGTAGAGCGGGCATTTTGAGCATTCTGGTTTATAGAACCCGTCATCTCTTCAACCGCACTTGTCGTCTCTTCAAGATTTGAAGCCATCTCTGTAGCACCGTTAGATAACCCTTGAGCAGTCGCGCTTACTTGTTCACTTGCACTTGAGATTTGAGAACCTGCACCTATAACATCTACTACGATACCTTGAAGTCTTTCTACACTTTCATTGAAAGAAGTTTTAATAGCTTGAAAATCACCAATATAATCGCTGTGAATGCGTACAGTAAGATTACCGTTTGCCATTTCATTCATTTGCTCATTCAAGTCTTTAATAACATTATCTGTCGCTCCTGCAACACCATTAACCGCAGTTTTTGCCGCATTGAACGCGCCATGATAGTTGTTCGTAATTCTTGCATTAAACTGTCCCAATGCCAACTTGTCTAATGTGTCATTTAGGTCTAGGAATGTACCTCGAATTTGCCCTGCAAACGCATTGATACCGCCAGAAATTTTTCCGAAGTCGCCTTGATATTTATTTGCGTCTATGCTAGCATCAAGGTTACCTTTGATAGCCTCTGAGTTCATCATGTTAGAGTCTAAGATTAGATTGTTAAGGTTAGTTCCAAGGTTGTTTACCGCTGTTTTAGTAACAAGGAAAGCACCTTTAAAGTCAGCTGCGATTTGAGCAGAGAAATCTCC
>CAIUZU010000312.1 GCA_903903705.1 uncultured Helicobacteraceae bacterium | reverse complement strand
TTTATAAAATTCATTTAAAAGTTCGAAAGGGAATACGATATGAAAAAAGTTCTATCAATAGTTGTTGCATCAGTTGCAACATTTACATTAATGACAGGTTGTAGTGCGACTGCAGGTGCAGAGAAGGGTGCTGACATGGAGAGCGGTGACGCAACGCTATGTAAAACAGCTATCTATATCGGGGATCGTAGCAATAAAAGTGTTATAAAAGCTATCGAGTCTGCCGGTGAGAAAAATGGATGGAGAATGACACACTTCAAAGCAAATGCTATAGTAGGTGAAAAGAGCGTTGATGATAAAACAATTTCTACAACAATTCAAATTGAAAAAGAGTATATAACATGTGTTAAAGACAAGTTACCGCAAAGTGAGCTGGAAGCACTTAGAGCTTCCATTATTGAAGAGTTGAAAAAAGATAAAAAAGGTGGACGCCACTAGTCTTATCGCCTATCTTTTCCTAGATGCTTTTTGGGCATCTGGGAAAACCTTTATAAACTCGCTTCTAACTCTTCTCTTGTAAAACTTCCAAATAGTGGTTTTTCTAAAAACGACTCATCTTTTTTTCTTTATTTAGCCTCTATGAGCGCTTTTTCATAATCATTTTGCCATTTTATATGCTCACAAAAAGCAAGAGACCACAGTAAAAGTAAACCAAAGAGAATTCTCATTGAAACTCTTTAGCTACTTTGATTAACTCAAGTACAGGGGGATTTGGAAGATTCGGGTAGATTGTTTTAACTGCATCCGTTGCCCACTGAGGATATATTCGGAAGTTTAATTTTACATTCACACTTAGCGGGTAAATCACATTTTTATCTATCTCGTAACTCTCGACTCTTCGCTCTTTTGATGCTATTCTTGTATCGCTAAGCAATGTTTTATACTTCCAAAACAGCAATCCTACCGGTTTGCCATTCTCATCGCCGAACACTTTTTGAAAAAGTCTGCTGCCGTCTTGGATGTTTCCGTCACTCTTTAGTTTACCGCTAGAGAGTATAATCTTACCGCTTTTATCCGTTATAGTCACGTCAAGCCATAGCTCTCTAAAATCGGCAACACCGGTAGGAAGATGGTGTCCAGCTCCGACATTCGTAACACCTACGACTAATTTTGAATCTTTTATATCTATGTCAAGCTTCGCAGAAGTTTTGAGCAATTGAATAGTCTGCTCTTCATGTGCTTTATTTTTCAACCCTGATAAAAAGTGGTTTGAACCTGCAAAATAGTGAACTTTCACATCTTTTTTTACAACTCCGCCATCTGTAGAAACACCCTTTAGCGGTGCGAATTTGTCATTTTCAAGATTTGTCATATGGCAATCTATACATGTTTTATGTTTGCTTTTATCATTTGGGTTGTTGTATGGCGATTTTTCCCACTCTTTAAAGGTTGATACTATTTTCATATCTGTTTTTGGATGAAACTCATCGTGGCATGAGGCACAATATCTGCTCTCTTTGTAGAGCGGATTTGAGTAACTCTCCTTATGAACTTGAGGATTTGAATTAATAAGTTTTTCACTAAGATAGTGTCCGGCTTTTGAAGTGCTATCTTCAAATGCATATTTTTTACGATCAAGTGAAACCGTGTATGAAGCGTTTCCACTTCCGTCAGCTTTTGTAATTTGATGACATGTAATGCAAGAAACTCCCTCTTCCAGCCTGAAATTGCCATGTGTTTTAAAATCATCGGTAAGTGCTTTTGCATTTTTTTCAAAAATATCATTGCTTAAAAAATTACCGTCCATGGCATGTGTCGTTTTTCCAAAACCCATTGTAATCGCACTTGGATTGTGGCAGCCCATACACCATTTACGAAACTCCTCGCCCTCTGCTTCGCCAGCCAATGTCTCCATCGCCATGTAGTATGGATTTGAGCCTGCTATATGTTTGTGGTTGGAGTCACTCCACTGGGCAAAAATATCGCTGTGACATGATTTGCATTTTGCAGAGTTTGTCCAATCTTCACTATGAAAGGATCCGTTCTTGCTCTCTACTTTCATTTGAGAAAGTTTTGTAGTATCTGCATAAACAGAAGATGGATTTAGAGAAACAATCAACACCAAAAGCATCGCATATCCCAGGCTCGGTTTTTGCTGCTTTGTTGTGTGGTATATAAAAAAGAGAACTAGAAGAAATGAGCCATAAAGATGAGTGTTAAAAGAGATGGATCCAAACAGATCTCCGCCGCGATTTCCTATAAAAAAGAGATAGATTCCGCTGCACGAAAGAAGCAAAAATGAACCTAGCAAAACCCATCCCTCCGAACTTTTTACTTTTTTGACAAAAGAGTATTTATAGATATGCCCATAAATAAAAGGGGTAATTAAAAATAACATAACCATAAGAGAAAGAGCGATATGCAAAGCTTGAATAATTCTAAAATTTTCCCAAGCAATGCCAAAGAGTTTCATTTGTAATATCCCCGTAAAAAACATCACAAAAACTGAAATTTTTATATATATGGCTCTCATTTTTCACCTTTTATGCCGTAATCGACTAAATCGCCTTCAAGCGTTTGTAAAAATGCCACTATTTCATCTATTTGAGAAAGAGTCAAATGGCGGCCGAGTTGATGTCTTGCCATAATATCTACTGCTTCTCTTATTTTAGGCACAGCCCCGTTATGAAAATAGGGAGAAGTTTTTGTAACATTTCTTAAAATCGGTACACGAAAAAGATGCTCGTTCTTTTTACCCAGATATCCGCCACTATTTTCAAAAGGAAATTCGCTATCAACTCTTTTTAGTTCTGGAAATATTTCAAAATTTAGTTTTAAGTCATACACCTGTGCAAACTCTCTTAGCGGAAATCTTTGTATACTTTGACCTCCCAAGCTTATATCATTGTGGCATCCCTTGCATCCAAAGCCTATGAAATTTGCCAAACCTCTTTTTGCTTCATGACTTATAGCACTATTGTCCCCTTCTAAATATCTATCGTAAGCACCTCTTGTCGTAAGCGTTTTGACATATATCTCTATCGCTTTAGTTGTGTTTTCAAAGCTTATGCCATCTTTAAATACCTCATCAAAGTGTGCCGCATATTTTGGGTTCTCTTTTATTCGCTCCTCTACTTCTTTTGGCGTTAAATTCATTTTGTGATGTGCTTGAAATGAGTTTGCACTCTGTTCTTGTATGCTCTGCACTTCGCCGCTCCATGTGAAATATTTTGCAAAAGAGGTGTTGAGAATAGTTTGTGTATTTAGCCTGCGTGGATGTTGTGTGCCGCTGTCGCCCTCCGCAAATGTAAATCTATCTACGCCGCTTTGATCTCTAAGATGACATGCCGCACAATTTGTAATCTCAGGATTCTTTGTCATAAGCGTGCTTAGAAGTGCCCCTCTGTTTTGAATATCTTTATCAAAAGAGTGGCATGTTGCACAACTGGTTTTTCTGTTTTTTGATAGGTTGGTATCAAAAAACAGCTCAGACCCAAGTGCAATTTTCTGCGGTGTCATAGGATTTTTCACATCGTCTACCAACTTTAACAGCTCTTCGTATGAAGAAGGAACGGGCTTAAGCCCCTTTGATAAAGCTAACTCTCTTAATTTTTCATCGCTATAGTTCGGAATTATTTTTTTAGGCATCAAGAACGCTATTAGCAAAATCGTACTCAGAACCGTAGCCGCAATGACGAGCGCATAAAAGAGTAGCTTTTTCATCTAAATTCCAAAAGTATCTTTAATCTTTTGTTCAAACTCTTTGTCACTTAGCTCTTTTCTCAATGGAACAAATGCTACAGCTTCAGCACCGACAGGTACAGAGATAGGAGCATTTTCATCTTCTATTATCAGCTTTATTGCATCGGCAATCGGTTGTGGGTTTGGTCCTTCGTTGATAGCTTTTGCCACAATCGGAACAAAGTGGGCTACCAAATCTTTGTATGGTGAATTTTGGCTTGTCGTTTGTGCATTTGCAACCAACCCTTTTTTTACAAAGTTTGTACCAAAAAGCCCTGCCTGAATAGAGTGAACTCTTATATTAAAAGGAAGAGTCTCAAATCTAAGCGAATCGACAATCCCCTCAACAGCGTATTTTGAAGCGTTATAATGAGAAAGAAGCGGAAGTCCCATTTTTCCCAAAAATGAGCTTATGTTAATGATAACTCCGCTCTTTGCCTCTCTCATGTAAGGAAGCACCTCTCTTGTAGTTTTTATAAGCCCGAAAACATTAACATCAAATTGATTGAAAATCTCTTCGTCAGTTCCCTCTTCAAGTGTTGCTAAAAGCCCGTAACCGGCATTGTTTACAAGCACGTCAATCTTGCCTTCATTTTTTATGATAGAAGCTATAGCATCTTTTATGCTTTGAGTTTTCGTAACATCAATATAAACATGCTTTAGATTTCCACCGCCGACTTTTACATTTTCATCTCTTGAACCTGCATATACCGTGTAACCATTATCAGCTAAGAATTTTGCACTAAGCTCACCCATTCCTGAAGTTGCACCTGTGATTAAAACTACTTTTGACATTATCTTCTCCTACAATTTGATATTTTTAAGTATATGCAAAAAAGAGATATCAATCAAGTCGTTTTTAGCAACAGAAGAATTTTATTTTAGCACTAAGAGGATTTTATGAA
>CAIUZU010000311.1 GCA_903903705.1 uncultured Helicobacteraceae bacterium | reverse complement strand
TAAGATTTTATCGCTATCTTGTAGCAGTAATAGCACTGTTAATTGAAGTATTTGCCTCATTTTGAATAGTAGTTGATGCACCTTGCAAGAATGCATTGATTCCCGCAACCAAGCCGACACCAACAATAACCAAAAGAAGTGCAACTAGCACACCGCTCATTCCTCTTTGAGACTTGACTCTTTTTATAAAACTTTTAAACATAGTCTCTCCTTTTTCATTAAATAAAGTGAAATAATTATACCACTTTTCTTTGTCATTGGCAAATCATTTTTGCTTACTTGTCGTATCATGAATACTTATAACTCCTTCGCATGTTTTTGAGATATCCAAAGCTCTTGTTCTGCAACATTGCACTCTTGAAGACAGTCCTCTTTTATCTTCAGCCATACAGAATTATCATACTCTTTTATGCCACTTATTGTAAATTTATGCCCCTCTAACCAAACAGAACTCTTTTTGCCATCCAATGGTTTTTCTCTTAAAAAGGTTCGTTCAGATGTAACCATATAGATCTTTTTCTTCTCTTGTTGCACTTGCTTGTTTTCTTGGATTGAATTTTCCAAAGAAGTTTGCTCCTGAGCTTGAGCATCCTCCTCGCTGATTATTGCAATGATTTGTTTTTCATATTCTTTTTCTTGAGCAAAATTCATCTTAGGCTCAAGCAATATGCTCTGCTCCTTAGTAATTATTTCAGATTGTATATCATTCTTCGCTTTTGATACATTTATATCTAAAATATTTTCACGTAACAGATTACTTGAGTTTTTGAAATCACGATAGAAATGTGTATCGTTAATGTTTTCATTTGCATCGACTATTTCAGGAACGAGGAAAAAGAGAAGGTCATTCTCTTTAGAGCCTGAAACTTTTCTTTTAAAAAGCTCTCCCAAAAGCGGTATATCGCCAAGTAGCGGTATCTTTTGCTCCTGATTGTACTCTTCTTTATGCAACCTTCCACCCAACGCTATGATTTGACCAGATTGCGCAACAATGTCTGTTTTTATGTTTTTACTCACAAAAGATGGAACTGTTGTAAACTCCCCAAGCTGCACATTATGGCTTGCCGTGTTGTCAAATGCGCTGTCTTTTATGTCTATATCCATGTGCATAAAGTTATCTTTTTCCATGAAGTAAGTTGTAAGCACAAGGCTCAATCCATACTCTTTTTCTTCAAGCTCTATGGTTGGAAATCCCACTCCGTTTTCTCTTATACCTGTTGGTATATAGACCTCGCCACCGACACGAAAACTTGCATTTTTATCCTCAGTTGTAAGCAGTACCGTGTCATCCAATATCTTTGCTATGCCTTTATCTTGCAAAAAGTTCAGTGTTCCCACGATGGAACTTCCTGTTTTTACCGAAAAATCTCCCAAGTTATCGAGCAAAAATCCGCTAAAAGTCACACTAGTTGCCATATTTGCATTGAGTGTAATATCTTTGTGTTTGTCAAAAAACCTAAGTCCCGTGACACCGCCTAACTCTTCTGCTCTTTGGTTGTTTATCTCCACAAGATAGAGCTTCGTACGAATCATCTTGTTGACTTTTTTTGTATGCGTAATGTCCATAAGCTTTTTTGTATCTATCCCGGCGTTTTCAAGCACAGAATAGACACGCTTTTTTTGATGCGGATCACTAAACTCTCCTGAGACAACGGTTGAACCATTGCCTACTCTGCTTAAAAAGATTTTTGGCTCTATCACATTGACCATCTTTTGAATGTAGCCCAAGTTCTGATTTACATAGATATGATGGTTTTCTATGCTCTTGTCTTTGTAAAAAACAAGGATGGATGTATTGCCGCTTTTCTTGCCAAAGAGCTTTAAAAGAGTATCGGAAGATTGATTTTCACTTAATACGGAAACATTTACAATCTCCTTGCTTCCAATAATAAGCTTTTCTACTTTTTTTTCTAGTAAAAGCAGATTATACTCATTTTCAAAGACCATAATATCTTTGGCAAAAAGCATTATACAAAGAGCAATCATTAGCACTATTTTTTTCATTTTTTTCCTTTATTTGCAGCTAAGTTCTATCGTTGCATTTTGATCATGGTACGAATACGTGGTCATTTTAGTAACGAGATTTTTATCTTTTAAATATGTACCGTTATAGTCATAACTTACACTCACCTCGATATACCCCTTGCCTGCGCCATCGCCCTTTCTGCTTCCTGCAAAACCAACACCTTTGCCATTTGGACAAAAGGAGGAGAGCGTGTCTTGAAGCAACTGGTTTTCAGGCAAAGAGGCATTTACATCTACAGATAAATCAGACATGCCGTTTAGTCTGCTTGTTGCCATGTTTGCGATGAGTTTTAAATTATTGTCAATACGCATCAAAGCCCAATAGTCCAAAAGAAATGTGACGATAAAAGCCATGGTCGGCAACACAACGAGAAGCAAAGCCATAATCTGTGCCAAACCAAATCCATTTCGCCAAGTCGTTCTACTCTTCATAGGATATTTTTACCGCATGGACTATTGGAGGTTTTGGATTGTTCTCAACCTTTAGTTTATTTATCTTCTCTTTTAAAAGAAGCATCTCTTTCTCTTTTGCAAATGTATCGTTGGCATCGCTTGAGCATCGAACCATCCAGAGATGTCCTCGATTTTCTTTTGTGCTATGAACTTTTTGTGCATTGAGCTCTTGTGTTTTATAGTACATTGCTAGAAAATTTTTGATTTCCAATGGAGACATCTCCAAAATCAAAGTGTCCGCAACACTTCTTCTGCTCTGCTTCGTTTTTTCATCATACTCTTCATGCACCGTTTTTTGCATCTCTTTGGTGCCACTTCCAAAAGAGTGGATTTTTACATGCAGTGCGACGTATGTTGTCGCAAACTCGTAATCATCACGCTCTTTTTTAGATGGCGACACAGAAACAATGTCTATAAAATCATCTTTTTGCAAAGATATATCTAGGTTTTTAAACAGTTCAAGCGAGAGAGAAACTGTATCGCTGCTTAAGCGTTTTACTGCTGGTTCTTCCTCTTTTGCTTTTGGTGTCGCCACCTCCTTTTTATCTTCTTGGACAACTTTTGTAAGCGTGATTTTTTCAGGACGCAACGGCTCATTTGCAAAGATAACTACTTTTGCAAATCTTCCCAAAATCTCCTCTTTTGTAAGAGGCGTAAAATCGATATAGCTCTTAGGCATTTTTTTGAGCACTATCTCTTTTGCACCTATGCTATCTCCCTCTTTGAGGTCTTTAGCAGATACATACACCTCTACTTGACTCTCAACTTGCTTTTTTAACTCATTTTGTTTTGAGTACATCACAAGCGCGAGTGATGATGCAAACATTATCAGAGTAAGCAATATCCCTATAAAAATCTTTGTCTTTTTCTGTCCCATGTCAATCCTTTTAAAATTTTGGCATTAAAGCATCTGCTGCCATAGGAAAAGCAACCATCGCTATAATGGCCGGCAAGATAAATAGAAACATTGTAAAAGTAATGCTTATATTCATCGTTGCTGCTTTTTTCTCTATACTCAGCATCTCTGCAGACTTTATCTCTTCAGACTGATTCTCAAAGATGCTCTTCACCCCGATACCTGTCTCTTCTGAGAGTTTCATATAACCGACAATCGTTGCAACCGCTTCTGAACCGGTTCTTTTTACTAAATTGGCATATGCTACCTCACTGCTATATGTTATAAGCTCATTTTTAAAACGCTTTGACTCCTCTAGCAAATCTTTTCCAAGCACCGCCGTACCTTTTATCGTAACCTCGTCTATTGCGTTATTTAAACCACCCCCGCCCTCAAGGATGATGATAAGCAAATCGATAAATATTGCAAGATCGTTATCTATTCTTTTGATTCTTGCTTTTATCTGCTCTTCAAGATATAAAAACGGCATCAAGAGTGCAATGCTCAGACCCAAGACTCCAAGTGCGATTTTCATCATGGGAGAAAAATTTATGATAAAAACAAGCGAAAAGAGAGAGATGCCGGCAAGCACAGCAACCCCGATAATCTCTATGAACTCTTTTTGTGTTATACCGCCACGAGTAAGCTTAAGCTTAAACTCTTTATATTTTTCATTCTCTTTTTGTGTTAAGAGAGCTAAATCATATACTTCAAAAACAGCTTTAAACCATTTTTTTTGTCTATAAATAAGATAGCTATAGTACGCAACTAACAAGAGAAAACATACCAAAGAGAGCTTCACTATAAGCATGGAGACTATTTCTATCACTTCTCTATCCTCGTTATAAATTTATTTGCCACCAGCCCTAAAAAAATCCAAATAAAAATCATAAGAAGCTGAAATCTTCCATATTCTGATGTCATGAAGTAGTCATGAAGCTTTCCATTAAAATTTACATCAAGCGCAAAGTAGAGAAAAACCGCTATGAGTGCAACTATATAAGAACCTATGCTCCCCTCTCGCGTAATAACATCTACCTTCTGCTGCATTTTTTTTCTATACTGTATTGTTTTTTCAACTTTTTCCAGGGTATTGGAAAATCTTCCGCCGCTTGCACGACCTATTTTCACGGCAAGGGCAAAAATCAGAAGCTCTTTTGAGTTTACAAACCGATTGAGATTGGCAAAAGCCTCATCTTCACCGATTGTATTTTTTTCTTTAAAAAACTGTGCAAATATCTCTTTAAACATCTTTGAGTTGGAGACATCCACCGCTTTTACGATGGCTTGCTCAAATCCAATTCCATTTTTCATCATTTTAACAAGAACGGAAATTGCGATTGCAAGAGAGTTGTTGAAATTTTTGTTTCTATGTAAGATTATTGCGTTAATTATCATATAAAAAATGAATGAACCAAAAAATAGACCAAATATTACACCGCTGTAATGCTTTAAAAATAGGGCGAAGAAAGAGCAAAAAAGTAATAAAAAAATAAGATAAATACTCAAGAAAACCCATAAAGAAAAAGGAAGTCCCGTCAATTTTATTAGCGATTCTATTCGGTATTTGATAGATTTTGAAGCAACTCTTTTTTGTGTTCTTAAAATTGCCTCATTCTCATCCCCTTTTTGAGACAACATCGCTCTAATGTTGTTTAAGTACTCTTCATGCGCATATTCCAAATAAATCCAATACAAAAAAGTTGATGCACTTGCACTAAAAAGAAAAAGCAATAAAGAAGTTATATAAAACTCATTCATGATTGTAAGTTTGACCATCTGTCTATAATATTTTTCCCATCTACATAAGATGTTTGAATTATCTCTGACATATAGTGAGTCTCCCATCCGCACATACGACTTGGAGAGTAATTTTTTAATTCATTAACCAACATATCTTTTGATACTATAAAATCATTGTCAAAAATACGACTATCCACTGCTATGCCATTTTGAAGCATTATTGACAAAGCACGAGATGAAGCAGAAATGGCTCTAAACTTTCCATTAGAATCCATAACACTCTCACTCTCTTTGGATTTTTTAAATTCAAAGAGATCGAGCATGGAAACAACACCGTTTTCTTCCATTCTTTTCTCCGGTTCAGAAATTTTTACAATTCGGCGTTTTCCATCAGGAAAGCGAACTATTTGCACAATTAAATCAACAGCAGAGATAATCTGAGAACGCACAAAATTCATATTTGCCGTTGGACGAGCTTCTAGAAACATATTTTCTATACGCACTATTGCCTCTTTCGTATCATCTGAGTGAATAGTGGTCATGGAGCCTGGATGTCCGGTGTTCATGGCATTTAACATAGTTACTATTTCGGGTCCTCTACATTCGCCGACAATTATTCTCCTTGGACTTGAGCGAAGTGCGGTACGCAAGAGACTCTCTATCGTAATTTCGCCAGCACCTTCTTCATTTGGCGGGCGAGCCTCAAATGCACGAATAGAATGGCATGGAAGCTGCGGTTTCATCTCTTTTGTATCTTCAATAGTCAAGAGCTGATCTCCCTCGTCTATAAAACGCGAAATAGAATTTAAAAATGTTGTTTTCCCACTTGAAGTACCGCCGGATATTACGATATTTAATTTTCCTTGCACTGCCTTTATGAGAAAATATGCAATTTTCATATCCATCATCCCTGAATCTACAAGCGTCTCAAACAAAAGCGGAATTTCTCTAAATTTTCTAATAGTTATATAAGAGCCGGGTTTGCCGTCTTTATCAAGATTTGCGGCAATAGGGGGGATTTGCACCTCTACACGAGAACCGTCTAATAACTTTGCGGAAGCTATAGGATGTGATTCATCCACTTTTCTGTTGGACTGCGACAACATTCTGCCGATGATTTTTTTGACTTCATCTTCACTTCTAAAACGAAACGGAGTCGCTATCGTTTGACCTGCATAGATAATGTCAATATAGTCTTTTGTATTAACCAAAATATCATTTAAATCCACTCCTGCCAAACGCACGATGGCAGTGACAGGTCCATAATACAAAAGATTGTCAATTATAAAATCAATATATTCTGCTGGTTTATTATCGAGATGATCTAGTGCGTAAAAAAGACCTTCTAAGTCTCTTTCCCAAGTATAACCT
>CAIUZU010000310.1 GCA_903903705.1 uncultured Helicobacteraceae bacterium | reverse complement strand
GATCTAGCTCTTTTAAGATATTTTCATCAAAAATAAAGATGGGCAAAACCTCTCCGCCAAGAGATAGAAGCTGGTTATCCTCTACTCTTAAATCTCTTCTAAACCAGAGAATGCGCTTCATTTTGAACTAAGCAGACTTGAGCGAAGTGCCAGCTCTTTTGGATATGGTTCTAAAAATGTTTGCCCTAAAAGATAAGCGGTTTTATGTTTTTTTGCATAGAGTTTGATGGTTGAAAGTGGGACGATAATGGGAACTATCTTTTTTGCATACTCCTCAATCTGTTCATGCAACACCTCTTTTTCTTCAGAACTCAACTCATTTTTGAAAAAACCGCTCATGTGTTCTAGTACATTTCTGTTTCTTTTGATGGAGCTTTTTTTGGCAATCGCTACTTTGAAGTTATACTCATAGTTTGCAAATAGCTCATTTAGCGGTAGGTTTTCATGATTTCCTACGATATCTCCAAGCACTCTGTAGAGCTTCTCATCTTTTGCTTGAAGCAGAAATTTATTTTTTGTATGAAAATCAACAACTGCCCTCATGTCTGGCTTGCTCTCTTTTAGCTTCTCTATGGAGTCATAAGCAAAGAGCTGCATAATGAAATTTTCTCTAAGCCAATCATCTTGCAGCCGACCTTCTTCCTCCATCGGCAGAAGTGGGAACTTCTCTTTGCAGATTGCTACAAACATGCCATCGGCTTTTGAGTCGGCAAAACCGTTCTCTAAGTAAGCTTTGGCACTTCCCATACCGCAACTTGGAGATTTGGACTTGAAAATAATTCCGCTTAGATTTGTACCTGCGATTTTGTGAAGCTCTTGATATGATCTGTCTTGAAGCTCTTTTGTCAGATTTGTACCGTTTTTATTGGAGATGATGTTGTAACCATCCTCCATGTTTACCAAGCGGATGGAGGGACGAGGCGTACCAAAAGCTATGGCTTCCGGACAAAATGGGACAAAAGAAGCGTACCGACCGAGCTCATCGGTAACAAACCTGTCATGTTTGTGTCCGCCGTCAAACCGAACCTTCTCGCCCAGTAAACACGCCGATACCGCTATATTCATCCTATTTCCTTTTTTTGGCTTACGCCATATTCATGCCGCCGTTTACTTTGAGAGTTGTACCCGTTATGTAGCTTGAGTGGTCAGAGAGTAAAAATGCCGTTGCCTCTGCCACTTCAGCAGGATTTCCAAAACGCCCCATCGGGATTTTAGAAGTAAAACTGTTTTTTACATCATCGCTTAAAACATCCGTCATCTCAGTTGCAATAAAACCAGGAGTGATAGTGTTATAACGGATACCGCTCGTTGCAGATTCAAGTGCAAAACTCTTTGTCATGGCAATCACGCCGCCCTTGCTTGCAGAGTAGTTTGTCTGACCCGCATTACCAGTTTCACCCACGATAGAAGCGATATTTACGACTGAACCGAACTTCTTCTTTCGCATCACTTTCATCGCTTCTCTGCATCCCACAAAACATGAGAGAAGATTTGCGTTGATTACAGACATAAAATCTTCGCTCTTCATTCTAAGAGCAAGCTTGTCGTTTGTGATTCCTGCATTGTTTACAAGGTAACTTAGCTCTCCGTCACAATCAACGATAGTTTTTATCGCATCGACAAACGCATCTTCGTTGCTTACATCAAAGCCGATAACCGCTGCACTTCCGCCTGAGGCTTCGATAGCATCTTTTATAGCATCCGCCTCAGCCGCACCGCTTCTGTAGTTAATCCATACTTTTAAACCGTACGACGCCAAAACCTTTGCTATCTCTGCGCCTATGCCTCTGCTTGAGCCTGTTACTAAAACATTTTTTCCTGAAAATTTCATTATTGTATATTCCTTTATTTTTAAATTAAACTATTATCCATCTCTGAGGGGATCTCTAATCCCATAAGTTTTAAAACAGTCGGAGCGATGTTGTTAAGGGCACCGTTTTGAACCTTTGTAACTCCCTCTGCGACAACAAAACACCACACTTTTCCGACCGTATGATTTGTCAGAACATCTCCCTCGTCATCCCTCATCTCTTCGCAATTTCCGTGATCTGAAGTGATAACTACCGCATAATCCATCTCTTTTGCTTTTTGTAAAATCTTTCCAAGCTCCGTATCTACGGCATTTACCGCAATTTTTGCGGCTTCAAAATCGCCTGTATGCCCAACCATGTCACCGTTTGCAAAGTTTACTACAACAAAATCATACGCATCATCCATAGCCTTTAAAACAACATCGCCGACCTCTGCCGCACTCATCTGGGGCTTTTGGTCATAAGTTTTTACATTTGGGGATGGGATGAGAACTCTTGTCTCATTCTCGTAAGGCTCATCTATTCCGCCGTTAAAGAAGAATGTTACATGAGCATATTTCTCCGTCTCTGCTGTATGAAGCTGTCTTAATCCTGCTTTTGAGATTACTTCTGATAGAGTGTTTATAGGCGAATCTTTTTTAAAGAGTACGGGATAAGAGAAACTCTTGTCATACTCCGTAATCGTTGCAAGATTTACATTAACAAATGTTCTCTCAAAACTACTAAAATTTTTATCTGCGATGGCAGTCACAAGTTCCCTCATTCTGTCGCTTCTAAAGTTTATGGTAAGTACGCCGTCTCCATCTTTCATGCCCTCATAACCGCTAAATGCACACGGTTGGATAAACTCATCCGTCTCATTTTTTGCGTATGATGCGTCTATGTACTCCGATGGCTTCATAGAGCTTTTTGGCACTGCTTTTACAATTGCCTCATACCCTTTTTGTACTCTATCCCAGCGGTTGTCTCGATCCATAGAGTAAAAACGACCCGAAATGGTAGCTATTTTTATATTTTCATTCACATGTAAACTAACTTGTTCTAAATATTTTTTTGCAGAAGTGGGAGATACATCCCTGCCATCAGTTATGAGATGCAAGAAAACCTCTTTGCCCTCACGTGAGGCAATATCGGCAATGCCCATAAAATGATCTATGTGCGAATGTACGCCGCCGTCACTCATAAGCCCTATGAGATGGAGTCTATTTGACTTCTTAAGAAGAGTTCTAAATGTATCATTATCTTTAACTTTGTTTTCACTCAAAGCCAAAGAAATTTTTACCAGATCTTGATATAAAACACGCCCGCTTCCTATGCTCATGTGTCCTACTTCAGAGTTGCCCATTTGACCCTCGGGAAGCCCGACACTCAAGCCATACGTATCTATCAAAGAGTGCGGAGTGTTAGCAAAGAGCTTGTCATAAGTCGGTTTTGTTGCACTGTAAAAAGCGTTAAACTCTGTTTTTGAACTGTATCCGATACCGTCCGTTATGACTAAGAGAACTTTTTTACTCAATTTCTTTCCTTCTAACAATAGTTTTATGCAATTATACTATAATGTCGTTTTTATTTAATAAGGACTATCAACTTTGCTCTATTGGCTCTCAGAATTACTAGACATAAATCTTCTTGGATACATCACTGTAAGGGCTGGAATCTCATTTTTTCTGGCACTCTCTTTTACCCTTTTTTTAATGCCTCTATTTATCAGATGGGCGCAGGCGACATCAAGCGTTCAACCCATAAACGAATGGGCTCCCGAGCGACATCAAGGTAAAGCAAAAACTCCTACAATGGGCGGTATTGTATTTATTAGCGGAACTATTTTGGCTTCGCTTATAAGCATACGTTACTCAAATATTTATGCAGTAGGTGCCGTTGCAACGCTTATACTCTTTGCTTTTATCGGATTTCAAGATGATTATGCCAAAATCAAAAAGAATCAAAATCTTGCAGGACTCAAAGCAAGAACAAAGCTACTTCTGCAAACTCTTTTTGCATCTGCAATCTCAATTTTTCTATATCAAGTAAGTGATTTTAATACAAATCTCTATATTCCGTTTTTAAAAAATCCACTCTTTGATATGGGTATTTTTGCTATATTTTTTTGGGTTGTAGTCATTATAGCAACTTCAAATGCCGTAAATTTGACCGACGGGCTTGACGGGCTTGCAACAGTTCCATCAATCGCGGCACTTGCTTCTTTTAGCATCATCATATATATTACGGGAAATGTTACCATGAGCTCTTACCTGCTTATGCCGCATATCAACATCGGGGAAGTGGCAATCGTTTCTAGCGCTTTAATCGGCGCATTAACCGGCTTTTTATGGTACAACTGCCACCCTGCGGAAGTTTTTATGGGAGATAGCGGCTCACTTACCATCGGCGCATTTTTGGGCTATCTTGCTATTATCTCCAAAAGTGAGATTCTTCTTCTTTTGATAGGTTCTATTTTTGTCATAGAGACACTCTCAGTTATACTTCAAGTTGGAAGCTACAAACTTAGAAAAAAGAGAGTCTTTTTGATGGCACCTATTCATCACCACTTTGAGATGAAAAACTGGGCGGAAAATAAGATAATTGTGAGATTTTGGATTATTGCAACTCTCTCAAATATTATCGCTCTTATTTCGCTAAAGATTCGCTAATGCAAAGAGTATCTCTATTTGGACATGGCAAAACCACAAAAGCTCTTACAAAGCTCTATCCTGATGCAATATTTTATGATGACAAATGCACACAAACTTTCATGGACGATGATGGTTTTGAAGTAAGACCCTCATCACAATTCATTCCTGAAGAATCGGACATTGAGATTCCCTCACCGGGAATTCCTCCATGCAACGAGCTAATTAAAAAAGCAAAAAATGTTATCAGCGAGTATGACTGTTTTGCAAACAATGCTCCTTTGAGTGTTTGGATAAGCGGAACAAACGGCAAGACAACCACAACTCAAATGACGCAATATCTTCTAAAAGACAAAGGCTCACAAGAGGGTGGAAATATAGGAACACCGCTAGCAGATCTAGATATTAACGCTGCCATGTGGATACTTGAGACAAGCTCTTTTACCATCCACTACACAAATAAAGCAGCGCCGAACATCTATATTTTGCTTCCCATTACACCTGACCATCTAAGCTGGCACTCCAACATGGACGAGTATATCAAAGCTAAACTAAAGCCTGTTGCTAAAATGCGTGAGGGGGAAGTTGCAATCATTCCTGAAGCATACAAAGATGTTGTAACGGCGGCTCATCTTATCACTTATAAAGATGAAGATGATTTGGCTTTGCGCTTTGGCATAGATACAAATAGAGTAAATTTTAAAGGTGCTTTCTTGATGGACGCACTTTTGGCAATGTCGGTAGATAAGATACTTTTTGACAGAGTAGATTATGAGAAAATAAACTCTTTTGTTATAGATCCTCACAGGCAAGAGGAGTTAAGAGATAGCAAAAATCGCCTATGGGTAAACGACACAAAAGCGACAAACCTTGATGCGACCATCGTTGCACTCAAGCGTTATAAAGATTCACATGTACACCTTATTTTAGGCGGAGATGACAAAGGAGTAGATCTAAACGAACTCTTTGTATTTTTACAAAATTGCAATGTAAAGATCTACAATATAGGCTCAAACAAAGAAAAACTCTCAAATTTGGCACAAGAGTACGGCATTGAATTTGAACTTTGTAAAAATCTTTCCGATGCCATAGTACGAATAGATAAAAATCTAAAAAATGATGAAATAGCACTTCTCTCTCCTGCTGCCGCAAGCCTTGATGAATTTAAATCGTATGCTCATAGAGGCGATCAGTTTAAAGATACGGTTAAAGAGTTAAAGTGACTAAAATAGCAGTTTTAGCATCCTACAACGGAAGCGGATTTAAAGCCCTCTATGAAGCATCTCAAAGCAAAGAGATAAATCTTGAGATAGTTTTGCTTATATCAAATAACTCTAATGCGACAGCTTTACAAAGCGCTTGCG
>CAIUZU010000309.1 GCA_903903705.1 uncultured Helicobacteraceae bacterium | reverse complement strand
GTCGGCTCAAATAATTTTTCCTCAATAAAACGTTTTTTTAGCTTCTCATACGCAGGCCAGACAACTTCTTCAAGCTGTTTTTCATACTCCTCTTTGCTCATCCCTTTGGAGCTGTACCCCCAGCGGGATTTAAAGAGAAGTTTGTGATTGATCCACTCAAAAGCCATCTCAATTTGCGATGGATTTAGCTTCAGCTCTCTTCTCCCCCAAAACGGCGGAGTAGGAACTTTAACATCACGAGAGGGCATTTTAAGTTCGCTAAACGGCGGAATTACTACTTCTTCCTTAATTTTGATAATCTTTTCTTCTCCATCTTTACCGTGAAGATCCGTATCAAAATTTTTGGCTTCAATACGGCTCATTGCAGTTACGCCGTCAAACGCGTCTTTGCAGTAAAATATAGGACCGTCGTAAAATGGACGGCAAAAGTCATCTATAAAAGAGCGTGTAAGTGCCGCACCGCCAAGAAGTACGGGAATCTTTATCCCCTCTTTTTGAAGTGCTTCAAGATTCTCTTTCATAACTTGTGTTGATTTTACCAAAAGTCCGCTCATACCGATAGCACTTGCATTTGACTCTTTAAGCGTTTTTATAAAGCTGTCTATGTCAACTTTTATACCAAGATTTATAACCTTAAAGCCGTTGTTTGAGAGGATGATATCAACTAGATTTTTACCCACGTCATGTACATCTCCCTTTACCGTTCCAAGTATCAGCGTGGTATCCACTTTTTTATCAATTTTTGGCAAGTATGGGTTGAGGTAATCAACCGTTTTCTTCATAGTTTCCGCACTTTGAAGAACAAACGGAAGTTGCATCTGCCCTGAACCAAAAAGCTCTCCTACTACTTTCATGGCATTAATAAGTATCTCGTTTACGATTATTTGGGGTGCGATTTTATGGCGTGCCTCTTCAACCAAGGGAATCATTCTCTCTTTATCGCCGTCCATAAGAAGTTTTGCGATTTTTTCTTCATCGCTCATAGCAAGATAGGCTTCATCAACAGCTTTATTGTCTACCGCCTCTTTTGTGCTAAAGTGCTCAATAAACTCAAAAAGAGAGGCAGCCTTTGGTTTTTTATTGAAGATGAGATTATTGCAGACCTCCTGATCTTCTTTGGAGATCTTATTGATGGGAATAATATGCTGTACATTGATAATAACGGTTGTTAGCCCCGCCTCGATACAGTGGTGCAAAAACATAGAGTTTAAATACGGTCTTGCGTCTTTGTCCAGTCCAAATGAGATGTTTGAGAGCCCGAGTGTGGTTCCAACTTCAGGATGTCTTCTTCTAAGTTCTCGTATCGCTTCTATGGTGTTTATACCCGCATCAAGATACTCTTCATCGCCGCTTCCCAGAGTAAATGTCAGAAGGTCAAAAACAAGATCTTCAGGCTTTATGCCATGCTCTTTGGTTGCGAGTTCATAGATCCTCTCGGCTACTTCAAGTTTTCTCTCAACCGTTTTTGCCATTCCGATTTCATCTATGGTAAGACAGACGAGGGCTGTTCCAAATTTTTTAGCTAAGGAGCAGACGGTATTAAACTTATCTATGCCGTCTTCAAGATTTACGGAGTTTATGATAGGTTTGCCGCCGATACATTTTAAAGCTCTCTCAAGTGCTGCCGTTTGTGTGGAGTCGGGCATAAGCGGAAGAGCTATCTTTTGGGCATAAAGATCCATAACACTCTTCATATCTTTTGTCTCGTCACGCCCTGCAAAGCCGACACTGACATCAAGTACATGTGCGCCGACTCTTACTTGCTGTTGAGCAACACTGAGTGTTCCTTCGTAATCTTCAGCAAGCAAAAGTTCTCTAAAAGCTTTTGAACCTGTTGCGTTTGAACGCTCTCCTATAAGAAGCGGAGCAGGTTTTTGCATAAGCGGCACGCTGGAAAATAGTGAAGCTAAAGCGTTCTCCTGTTTTCCGCTTGGAACTTTTGGAGACAAGCTGCTAACTCGGTTAACAAGTGCACGGATATGTTGAGGTGTTGTTCCGCAGCATCCGCCCAAAAAGCTCACGCCGTCATACTTTAAAAACTCCTCCTGCTTATCTGCAAACTCATCCGGCCCCATAGGGTAGTATGTGTAGCCGCCACGATTTTGAGGAAGTCCTGCATTTGCATGTACGCTTATGGGTTTGCCCCAGATTTCGCTCAGCGTTTTTACATGTTTTAAAACCTGCTCAGGTCCTGTTCCGCAGTTAAAACCGAGACTTAAAATATCAAAAGGCTCAAGAATGGTTGCAATAGTTGAAGCATCCGTTCCGATAAGCATAGTTCCGCTTAGCTCTATCGTGACCGAGACCATGATAGGAATTTCAACGCCTCTTTGTCGGTTTGCTTCTTGACATGCATGAAGTGCGGCTTTTATCTGCAGAGGATCTTGACATGTCTCAAG
>CAIUZU010000308.1 GCA_903903705.1 uncultured Helicobacteraceae bacterium | reverse complement strand
TATATAAATAGGACATCAAATTTCAACTCATTATCAATAAATTTTTTATTTCAGAGCACATGATAAGGATCCATCATGTAAAATTACAAATATTTTATCTCAAAAAGGTTATAATCCGCCTTATGAAACAGCCATTTAACTGGGATAACAATTCCGATCAACCATATCCGTTGCAAGACAAAAGTTATAAAAAAAAGATGCGAAAGAGTCAGATAGGTTCACTTTTAAAAACTTTTTTTGTCTCGCTTTTTATACTCCCTTTTTCACTTATAATGATGCCCTTCGTAAAGAGAAACAGAGTTGATTCAAATTATTTTTTTTGTATCGGAGTAGATTATCAAAGAGAGAAGGAAGCTACTTTAGAGCTTCTTGGCGAACTTGACGTAGAGAGGGTTTTGGTTCGTTTTAAACTTTGGGAGATGGAAACTATAGATGAACTTAAGAGTTTTCTTCTAAAACTAAACGGAAAAAAAATAACTCTAAAAGTCATACAAGACAGAGAACATATAGAATATCTAGATCTCTTTAAAAAAGATCTGGAAAATATATTTTCCGTTTTGGATCAATATGTAGATATTTTTGAAATAGGAACAACCATAAACAGGACAAAATGGGGCTTTTTTAGCGTTGATGAGTACAACGAATTTTATCAAGTCGCTTATGATCTTAAAACTTCAAAATACCCGAACATCAAACTTATCGGCAGCGGCGTTATAGACTTTGAGTATCACTTCACCGCACACACACTTTTTAACCTGAAGAAATATCACTACGACGGCGTTGCTTCGCTTCTTTATGTAGATAGACGCGGCGCACCGGAAAATATGCAGATGGGTTTTTACCTGCTTGACAAGATAGCGCTTCTCTCCACTATGGTATGGCTCAGTCCAAAAAGTGCACATGAACTTCACATTACCGAGACTAACTGGCCCATAAGCGGCACTGCACCTTATGCCCCGACAAGCGAGTATGAGTGTGTTAGCGAAGAACACTACGGTGACTATATGCTTCGCTACTATCTTCTTGCCTTTGCATCACAGCAAGTTAATTCCGTATCGTGGCATCAGCTCATTGCAGCCGGTTACGGGCTTGTGGACAACAGAGATGGTTTGAGAAAAAGAGAAGCTTACGAAGTCTACAAATACATGGTTCACACTCTAAAAAATGCAGAATTTTTACGCCTAGACATAAAAAGGGGTCAATTCATACTCCAATGTTTACTCCAAAATGATGAATTACTTCAAATCCATTGGGCGCTTCAACCAAAAACTATAAAAAATGAAGATATTTTTAGAACTTTCTCAAGCAGCGGCGAAAAAATAGAAGACGAGTTTTTGAACATCGGCTCATCACCGCTTTATATATTTATAAAATAGGCAAAACATGAAAATACTGATAATCTTACCAAACTGGCTGGGCGACGCTGTTATGGCTACTCCTGCCATAGAGCTTTTATGCACTTACTATCCAAGAGCGGAGCTTACTTTTGTAGGAAGTTATGCTTCCATAGAAGCGCTAAAATACCATCCAAATTGCAAAAATGCGATAGTCGATGATACAAAAAAAGCTCCAAACAGAATAAAAGCAACCTATGAACTTGCCAAAAAACTAGGCAGTTTTGATATGGCACTCTCTTTTAGAAATCAAATCCACTCCTCTTTGCTTCTACGGCTCACAGGT
>CAIUZU010000307.1 GCA_903903705.1 uncultured Helicobacteraceae bacterium | reverse complement strand
TAACAAACGCATCTTCTGCAGCATACTTACATGCATCTCCCAGCTCAACAGAAGCAAATGTTTCACCTTTTTTTACCGTATCTTTGTAATGCACCATCGTATGATTTAAAAGCTTATCAGAGAGTTTATCAAGAGATAGGGCGCTCTCGGGATTTATAAGCCATGCAAGGATCATAGAGTCGGCGAAAATATCCAGATTCATATCATTTAAAAATCTACTCACAAAGTGCAAATCAAACTTTATATTATGTCCAACCACATGTGAAGCAAATATTTTTCTTATTGCTTCTTTTGCCTCATCTTCGCTTATCTGCTGCGGAACTCCAAGATAAAAGTGAGCGATAGGAACATAATAAGCCTCATCATCATTAAAACAAAAACTAAAACCGACAAGAGAATCTTTTTCATAATCAAGCCCTGTAGTTTCTGTATCAAAAGCCACAATACTCTCATGCGATAACAAAGACAAAACTCTACGCAGCTCTTTTGCATCCGTTATGAGAGTTGCTTTAAAATCCATTTTTTTAGAACTTTGAGCCTCTGCTTCTACTTTTTTTACAGCTTCTTGATGTGTCTCTTGCGTAACTATGTTTTTTGCTTGAAGTGATCTTAAGATAGCATTTTGTTCATACCTTACAAGCTCATCGTAGATATTTAAAAACGGATGTTCTACATCCATTTTGTACTCTTCAAAATCAAAATTCTCCAACACATCATGCTTAAGAGTCACAAGCTCTTTTGACATATAAGCGTTGTTTTTAGATTCGATCAGTTTTTTCTGCACGCCGAGGGGTTTTATACTCTCTATATTTGCATAAATATTATCTAGAGTTCCATACTCCGCTAAAAGCTTTTGCGCGCCTACTTTGCCGATCCCCCTGACTCCCGGTATATTATCGGCAGAATCGCCTAAAATTGCCTGATAGTCTATAAACTGCTTTGGAGTGATACCGTATTTTTCAAAACAAGCATCTTCATCCATGGTCTGCTTTTTGATAGCATCTACTAAAACCACTTTGCCGTCATCAATAAGCTGAAAGAGATCTTTGTCATGCGAGACAACTCTTACGTTATAACCCTTCTCTTTGGCAAAATGCACGACGGTAGCTATCATATCGTCTGCTTCATATCCAACACGTCCTAGAGTCTTATATCCCATCTTATCTATCCACTCTATTGCAATCGGCAACTGCATTATAAGCTCCTCAGGAGGAAGAGATCTATTTGCTTTATAGTTTGGATCTATCTCATTTCTAAAACTATTTCCTTTTGTATCTATTGCAAAGATAATATAGTCGCTCTCATGCTGTTTTTGAAGAGTGGAGATAAAGTTTGTAAAGCCGGTCAATAGTCCCGTAGGGAAACCTTCACTATTTTTAAGATGCTGCGGAAGTGCATAAAAACTTCTAAAGAAAAACCCAAATGTGTCAATCACAGTAACTATTTTACTCATCCTTTGAAGCCCATTGTCTGCATAATACTCTCTTCTAAAAGAGTAGTATCGTAGAGTGTATCTGAAGCTATTTTAAGTCCAAAATTTATTGACATTTCAGAGAAAGGCTTATTTATAGGGACGATCGTTTTTACGATATTTGCAACAATCATAGGATCATTTTCTATAACTTTCGCCATATCTGCTATTGTTGAATTTTTGTCAGCATAAATCCTATTAATCTCCATAATAGTCGAAGAGAATGGCGGAAGTGCTTTTATGCTTTCAATAATCGAGCTTTTCAAATTTGATACCCTTTTTTAGCATTTATTATAGCAGTTTAATATATAAAACCTATTTAGTATGGCACTCACTCAACGTTTTTTCTGCTCTGGATATATAGTCATAGCCGTTGTAAAGAGTATATGAACCATAAAGAATAACCGCAAAAGAGGATAAGCTCACCATCATGTTTCTAAAACTTGTTGCCCCAGAAATAGATGTGAGAAAACCAAGAGAAAACATTGCAGGAATTGTACTAATACCGAATATTGCCATGACTAAAGAACCGTACAACGGACTTGCAGTGCTTGCCGCAGTGATAGCGAAAAAATAGACGAAGCCGCACGGCAAAAGACCGTTAAGCATTCCCAAAATAAAGAAACTAAAATTTGACTTGGAGTTTAATACTCTTTTAAATGCATCTTTATATGTTGATGAGGATGAAAATGAGTGTTCTATAAGAGTTAAAAATTTTATTTTGCCCATAAGAGACAAGCCTGCAAGAACCATTGCAATACCTGCAATAATAAGCATTACCCCATTTGCCGTATTGCTAAATGTAACAACACCGCCGAGTGCTCCAAAAATTGCACCCAAAATCGAGTATGTAAACACTCTGCCAAACGAATAGAGCAGATGTGCGAAACCTTGAGAAACTTTAGAACTTTTCGGCTCAATCTTTATAGTGGAATATGCTAAAACTATTCCGCCGCACATCCCGATACAGTGACCGAACGAGCCTAAAAATGCAATAGTTATAATGCTTATAATATTTACGGTTTCCATCAGTTGCTTTATTAATTTCCTAAAAACTGTTTTCGTATAAGCGGGTTGCGCAGAGTCTCCCCTCTTAACATTTTAAGCCGCATTGTATCAAAATTAACATACTCTTGGTTGTTTTTTTCATAAGCGCCGAAGCCGTAACCCATCGGTGTTTTATCTACAAGAGAATAAAAAGCCTCTTTCGCTTCTATCCATTTTTTGGTATCTCTGCTCATAACCCAGATTTTTGCACTATCTCTAAACTCTTTATCTTCAAGCCACTTTACCATGCCGCCGTGATCATGAAAAAACCAGCTCTTACCGCTCTTTGTAATAACCTGAGAAGCGTCTACAAGATCATCTATAACCATTCCGCAGTCGCTGTCTTGAAAAATACCCGCTTTCATCTCAATAGGTTTTTGTTCTATATTTCCATCTTGCACAACAACCATTTTCTTAGATGATGCTAAAGATAAAAAAATCATTACAATTACTAAAACTGCTATTAACACTACAAATAGAGGAATAAATTTCTTTATCATTGTTCACAACCTTAAATAAAAGTAAATTTTACACTGTTTTTGTTACATTTGTGTTAGATTTGCCTTCTTTTTTTTCCTTTGCCTAAATCATCATATACTAAAAACTGCTCCAAATCTTTTTTTAGCTTTTCACTCAGAGTATCCCAAATCTTTTTTTTGCTCT
>CAIUZU010000306.1 GCA_903903705.1 uncultured Helicobacteraceae bacterium | reverse complement strand
GGGATCTACGATGTTGACCAAAGCAGAGATATGCTTATAAAAATGGCACGAATGCTGTGGAGTGAGGCTGACAGCGACTTTCGCGTGGATATATTAAACTTTTTCGCACATGAGAACAAAATCTACAAATCAACAACCCCAAAAGAGCCTAGCTTGGAGAGGGATGACAAGATAGATGCGCTTATCGGCGAACTGCATGTAACGCATGAAGAGGCTGTTTTGCTTCATGAAGCGTTTGCGGATGTGAGAAGCAAAAAGATTACCATAGAGAAGATGGAATCAAAACTGCGACACATAAGATACAATCTAAAAAAAGAGAGAGTCCAGAAAAAAGCTGACGGTGTTTTTGACATTGACGACTCTTTAGAGTTCAATGCCTCTCTTTTCTATACTCTTTATGGGCAGAGTTTTCATAAAATACTGACACTTAACACAAAAAAATATGAGTACGATTATCTGCAAGACAGTGATGAAGAGTCGATTATAGAAGATATTGGCAAAGAAAAAGAGCGTGCAGTAGAGAAAAAACAGCAGGAGATAAACAGCTTCATAAAAAACCTGCCCGATCCGCATCCCTATCTAACCCAAAAAGAGATAGCAAATGCGCTTCGTGCTTCACCACCTAAAACAAAGGTTTCATATCCGCTTTTAAAAGAGGGGATTTTATCTAGCATTATCACCGGAGAACTCGGAGAAGTGGAGATAGACCTTCACGGCGAGGAGCTTTTGGTTCAGATGCAGCAGCACTGCAAGCTTCCGTATACGGATAGAGAACAGCCTTATAATTTAGAGCTACATGTGGAGTTAAACACACTTTTAGAGGATATCTGGAAGGGCAACAAACTTGATTTTAGCGAAGTTATAAATGAGTCCAAAAAAGATCATGAAGAGCAGTTTTTAAGCGATTTGGCATCTTTGGTTGAGGAGTGCGGCTCTTATGCGATTTTGCTTCATCTTGGCAGTGCCGATTTGTATGCAAAAGTTTATGATGTCATGCTTGAGATGTTAACTCCTTCACTAACTCTCTCAGCGAAAATCGCACGAAAGAGCGTCAAAAGATTTGTTCACTCCATACATGACGAGATAGCAAAAAAGCAGAGATACGAACTTCTGGCTAGAACGATAAGAGAGTTTAAAAATCTTTTTCCGTTGGCACGTGACATGCGAAGAAAACTCACTCTTCACATAGGACCGACAAACAGCGGAAAAACGTATCAGGCTATGCAGAAACTAAAAAGTGCAGGTACGGGATATTATCTTGCACCGCTTAGGCTTTTGGCGTTAGAGGGCTACGAAGATCTTATAGATAACGGCATTGAAGCATCTTTGATAACGGGTGAAGAGCAGATCGTAAGCGAAGATGCGACGCATATAAGCTCTACTATCGAGATGGTAAATTTTGACGTTGATGTGGATGTCTGCGTAATAGATGAAGTTCAGATGTTAGACGACCGTGACCGTGGCTGGGCATGGGCAAATGCCATCATCGGCGCACCTGCAAAAGAGATTATCATGACCGGATCGCCAAATGCGAAAGAGGCGATAATAGCACTTGCCGAGTATTTGGGCGAAGAGCTGGAGATAATCGAGTTTGAGAGAAAAAATCCGCTCACACTGCTAGAATCTCCGGTACATGAAAAAGATGTAGAAGAGAGCA
Source organism: uncultured Helicobacteraceae bacterium (assembly GCA_903903705.1). GTDB lineage: Bacteria > Campylobacterota > Campylobacteria > Campylobacterales > Sulfurimonadaceae > Sulfurimonas. The sequence goes on along the minus strand of CAIUZU010000306.1, from coordinate 3,275 downwards.
CGGCGATAATCGCTTTTAGCCGAAAAGATGTCTTAAAACTAAAGCAGAGCTTTTCAAAATATTTCAGCGTAAGCGTCGTTTACGGAAACCTCTCCCCCGAAGTCAGACGAGAAGAGGCAAGAAGATTTAGGGCGGGTGAGACACAGATTTTAGTTGCGACAGATGCCATCGCCATGGGGATGAACCTGCCCATCAAAACCATACTTTTCTCCAAAGCCGAGAAGTTTGACGGAGTCAATGACAGAACTCTGCTTCCGAGTGAGATTCATCAAATCTCAGGTCGTGCAGGAAGATTTGGGCTACATGAAAAAGGGTATGTCGGAGCTTTGAGCGGCGATGTTTTAAGCATAATCAAAAAGAATTTTCATAAAGAAGCAAAAACGATAACCATCCCTTTTAAAGTCATGGCAAATCTAGACCATATAAAACTGGTCGGAAGCATTTTAGAAGAGAAATCGCTGCATGAGATACTGAAGTTTTTTGTAAAAAATATGGAGTTTGACGGTCCGTTTGTGGCAACAAACTTGGATGACATGCTAGAAGCTTCAGTTTTAGTAGATAGCTATGATTTGGATTTAACTACAAAGTACCATCTGGCATGTGCGCCGCTCACTTTAAAATCTCCATATATCACGGCAGCGTATGAGAGTTACCTCGGTGCGTTAGAGAAAAAAATGCCTGTAACATACTCGACTCCGCCGCTTTTGGGAAGTTATGCGCAAACTACAGACGAGCTGTTGCGTGCTGAGGATATGGTAAAGGAGATTTCACTCTATCTCTGGCTAAGCTACAGATTTAGCGACTACTTTGTAGATGATCAAAGGGCAAGAGCTTCAAGAGGGATTTTGAATAAATTTATAGAAAATTCGCTTCAGCAGAGTCAGCTTGCCACAAAATGTAGAATGTGTGCCGCACCGCTTCCGCCAAACTCACCGTATGGAATTTGTCAGGCATGTTTTAAGAAAAACTATACAGGACATGGGGTAAACAGAGGATATAGAGGTAAATAAAACATCTAGCTTTTAAGCTGCAACAACTTATCTAAAGGTTTTGTCTGTTTCTCTTGCATATTTAGCATGAGTTGCACCATCGCGTTTTCGTTTATGGGTGCAGTTTTTTTATCGTCGTTGTCAAGGCTGTTTTGAAGCTCTTCAAGCAGCTGTTTTTTGTAGTCTGCAACCATCTTTTCGATCTCTTGCATAGCCTCGGGAGAGTCTCCCATTTGATCTATAAGTTTTTGTTTATACTCGTCTACCATTTTTTCGATCTTCTCTTGGTTGAGATCCGCTAAAAATTTTGCCGCGCCTTTGGTTCTTAGATCATTTAAGAACTGCGTAACGTCGATATCGTCTTTGGTGGAAGTTTCACTATTTTTCTCGTTGCCACTGTAAGCGTTTTCAAAAGCTTCCCAAAAAGTGCTGATACTCTCTTTTGCCTCAGGAGATGTGTATCCGCCGTTGGTCGGATCTAAGAGGCTATCGACTCTGCCCTTAAGATAATCATAGTCCATCAAAGTCGGCTTATATTCACTGTTGCCCAGTGTGGCATTGAGCTTTCCCAAATCCAGCGTAAGCGAGAGAGCCATAAGTTTATCGCCTCCGCCCAAAGAGTCAAGCGCGGCACTAAAAGCCTCTTTGACATCATCTGGCATATTTAGAGATGTCAGAGACTCTTCTATGGAAAACTGCTCTTGCGATGTACCGGACAAGGTACTTTGAGAGTTTTGCGTCACTCTGTTTTGGTAGGTAGTATTTGTTTGCATTTTTACTCCTTTGTCATATATAATAAGCAAGAAGAGTGCCATTTGCTGAAATTTTATGAACCGTTTTTACGTTTGAGGCTTACCATGTAAAAAATAAATAACAGGAGTGAAAAATGAATTTTGTCGAGTTAGATGCCTATTTGCTCTCAAAAAAGGGAGCTACGTTTGATTACCCTTTTGATAAAACGGTGCGTGTATATCGCATTGCCGACAAAATGTTTGCACTTACGGCAGATGAAGAGCCGCTATCCATAAACCTTAAATGCGACCCTCTTTACGCTCTAGAACTCCGCTCTTTGTATGAGTCGGTAAAAGGCGGTTACCACATGAATAAAAAACACTGGAACACCGTAACACTCGGCGGTGATGTGGATAGTACGCTTGTCAAAGAACTTATAGACCACTCGTATGAGCTTGTTTACGATAAACTTACCAAAAAACAAAAAGAGTTACTCGGTAGATAAAAATAAAAGGATTTTCTATGGATAAAATCAAAAAAAACACACTTGTGTCAATGCTTATAAAGTTAGAAGATGAAGAGGGCAACATCATTGATGATAGTGAAGAACTTATGTATCTTCACGGCGGCTATAATCAAATCTTTAAAAAACTAGAAGATGAGCTTGAGGGAAAGAAAGCAGGCGATACTTTTCATGTAGTACTCACTCCGGCAGAAGCTTATGGAGAGTATGATGAAGCTCTACATGTAAAAGAATTGCTCGAAGATTTACCGGAGGATATCACTGTAGGTACGGAACTTGACGGCGAAGAGGAAGGCATCGTTTATGTGGTTGAGAGCATAGAGAAAAAGCACGCAATCCTAGACGCAAATCATGAACTGGCAGGCATCCCGCTTGTAGCAAGCGGCAAGATTTTGGAGATAGAACAGCTCTCGGACGAGGCTGCAGAAGAGCTGCTTGAGGGGGAACATCAGCATTGAAGTTGAAAGTTGAAAATTAATACCGTAATGACTTTTATGTTTGGAGAGAAGAAATGAAACTAAAATGGATATATGAGATAGATAATGTCAACTGGGATGAACTCTCTCACCTCTACAAAATAGCTCCGCTGGGAGACAAAAAACCGCAAGATTTGAAAACAGTCTTTACAAACAGCAGATACAGATGTTTTGTGTATGATGATGATAAAATAATCGGTGTCGGCAGAGCTTTGGCTGACGGTGTGGATGTCTCATACATCGCCGATGTGGCGATTCACCCTGAGTATCAAGGGCAGGGGATCGGTAAAGCGATAGTAAGTAAACTTGTGGAGTTTAGCAAAGGACACAGTAAAATCATCCTCTATGCAAATATAGGAAAAGAGCCGTTTTACACAAAACTAGGATTTGCAAAGATGAACACCGCAATGGCTATTTTTAAAAATCAAGAACAGGCTTTGGAGTGGGGTTTGGTTGATTTAATAGAGAAGACAAATGAGTAACATATTTGATTTTAAAAATTATAATAGTTGGGTATATGATTTTAAAGGTTTATTTGAAGTATTAGAGTATGAT
>CAIUZU010000305.1 GCA_903903705.1 uncultured Helicobacteraceae bacterium | reverse complement strand
CAAGCAAAAAAAATATTATATTTTTGTATGCCGAGAGTCTTGAGAGAACCTACTTTGATAATGAACTTTTTGAAAATTTGACACCAAATTTAACTCAGATCATAAAAGAAAACGGGATTGAATTTACCAATATTGTCCAAACATCAGGCTCCAACTACACCATTGCCGGTATCACCTCCACGCAATGCGGGATTCCGCTTTTTACCACTTCAAGCGGCAATTCAATGGAGGGAGTGGATAAATTCTACCCAAAAGCTACATGTATAGGCGATGTTTTAAAAAAGGATGATTACTTTTTATCATTTATGCAAGGAAGCAGCACCAAATTTTCCGGTATTGACAAATTTTACAAAACACACAGTTTCGATAAAGTACAAGGAAAAGAGGAGTTGCAAAAAAAACTTCAAAACAGAAGGTATGTTAACGGCTGGGGTCTCTATGATGACTCACTTTTAGAGATGGTTTATAAAGAGTTTGAAACGCTATCCTCATCAAATAAGCATTTTGCACTCTTTACTCACACTTTAGACACCCATCATCCAAAGGGGCATCTATCTAACTCATGCTCAAAAGATTTATATCTAGAGGGATCTAACGAAATCTTAAATACCGTGAAGTGTTCAGATATATTGATATCAAAATTTATTAAAAAAGTTCAAAATTCAAAATACGGTGCCAATACAATTATAGTTATAACATCAGACCACTTGGCTATGAGAAACACTGCAATTGATCAAATAAATGAGTCCAAAAATAGAAGAAACCTTTTTGTCGTTCTTGATCCAAATAATAAAGAGTACAAAGCAGTAGATAAGATGGGAACTCCATTTGATTTCTCACCCACAGCTTTATCATTTCTTGATATAAAAACAGATTTAGGGCTTGGCAGAAATTTAAGAGAGAGTGAGTCTGTCTATACTCTTTTTGGCGATTTTGACAAGAAACTAAACCAATGGAGAAATTACATCCTTAGTTTTTGGCAATTTCCAAAAATGTCAGATACTTTGAGTATAGATTTTAAAAAAATGTTAGTAAATCTTGAATCAAGCAGTTATAAGCTTCCTGTTTTATTTAGAGTGCTTGATAACAATGTAGAGCCATATTTTCAGTTTAACTATGCATGGAAACTCTATGAGCAGTTAGAAAATTTTAAACAAAATGATAAATTTTTATGGGTTGACAGATGTGATGTTATGAACTATATATTTAGCACAAACGAGTCAGGCAAACTGTGTATCTCAGAGGGCATTTTAGGCGTTAAATACAAAGTAAAGGGAGTTGATAAAATCAAAGACTACAAGATAGACAACTATGAAGATAACTTAAGTGTAAACAGTAGCCTTGAGAGAATAATCAGCAATATAGACATGCTTAAACGCAACGGAATAGAATATAAAGCATTATTAAAAGATGCTATTTTATTTAAAAAAGAGGGCTATCCTAGTTTTTTAAAAAATATAGAAGGCGTCTCTTACCCTGATAAACTGGGAAGATGGACAGATGCAGAGCTACATCCAAGTGCAATATTTACATTTAAAGAGCCTCTTGCATCAAAATTTAAATTAGAGATAGTTTGTAGAGCATATGGGGAAAACGTAAATGAAAATAAGGTAAAAATTAAAGTTGGAAACAACATACATGAGTTTACACCGCAGTATAAAAGCCCCAGCAAATATACATTTGAATTCGACAACATAGAAAATGCAAATATAATTGAGATAGTACCCCCAAAACCATTTGAGAATAAAGAGGAATTAGAGGGCAGCGACACTAGAAAGTTTGGACTTTTTTTAGTAAGTTTAAAAATAATTGATATGGAGAATAGATAAAATTATGATTTTCTAAGCCGTATCATTTTAAAACGCTCGCCTAAAAAGTTCGGCATAATTAAGATTTTTATTTTTTCCAACT
>CAIUZU010000304.1 GCA_903903705.1 uncultured Helicobacteraceae bacterium | reverse complement strand
TTAAAAGATCTCCATCTACCGTGCTTTGTAGTTTATCTCCATAAGAAAATGAGAAAAGCAAGAGGAAGAAGAAGAAAATTCTTACCATGCATTGCCTCTGTTTAGGCTTTTAAACTCCTCTACATCTATCTCTTTTAATTTTGAGTCAATATATGAAAATCTTACATTTTGAGCTTTTTTAGAGTTTAAGATGACTCCGTTTATCTCAATATCTATCAATCCATGCCCAAGCGATATAAGCCAATTTTTTGACGAATCCAAAGTAAATTCTCCGGAGAAAGTCTTTTGATTTTGTCTGCGATTACTTAAGTCGATATAACCCATCCACACTTTGCTTTTTGAGATAATCTTTAGAGATAATTCCTTAGCTGACTCTTTAGGTACTGTTTGAAGCGACGTTTCAGTTTCATTAACCTCTTTTGCTACAGATGGAGAGACGACTACCGTACCTGTTATTGCTTGAACAGCTGCAACTTCGACTACCTTAACTGTCTCATTGTTTATTACCTCTTCTACAGGTTCTACCTGACTTTGTGATGCATTTTTTTGCACAGCCGGTTCGGTAGGGTTTTGTATACTCTTTTGTTGAGACGGGGTAGGTTCTTGCGCTACTTGTCCATTTTGCGTTGTATTATTGTCAATATTAGAGAGATTTTTATCATCTGATACCGCTAAAATATTATTTTGAGCACTTACTATTGCACTATTATCAACTCTAGTAATTTCACTTTCCTTAGATTGCATGTTAAAAATTGCAAATGCAACAAAAATAGCCAATCCAAGAACTACATAAATAAAAGTAAAATTTCTTTTTTTCTTAGATGCGATTAATAAATTAGCGGAATTTCCTTTTTTTACTAATCGCTTATTACTTTCAAAGTGCTCTATAACCTTAGTTTTCAGCTCACTAAAATCAAAAGGGTACTCTCTCTCAAGCACAGATATAAAACCCAACAGCTGGACATTACTCATATCTTCAAAATTTTCATTTAAAATTGACTCAACATGCACTCTCGGTATATGAGTAGCTTCATGAATTTTTTGAACACCTATATTTTTTAATTTTTCAAGATTTTCGATCATACCCTCATCCTATCCATTAAAATAGCTCCGGCAACACTAACATTTAAAGAGTCAAATTCATGCGACATCTTTATACTTACTATCTCATCAAGTTTTGAAGTCACTCTGGTACTGAGCCCTTCTCCCTCGCTTCCCAAAAAGAGGGCTCTTTTTCGTGCTATCTTAACATCGCGAATATCTTTACCGCCCATATCTGCTCCATATGTACAAAAACCGGACATTTTTAAGTCATTCATTACATCATGAATATTTGTCTCGATGGCAAAAGGCATATCAAAAAGTGCGCCCGTGCTTGTTCTGACGACTGCTTCTAGAGGTAGCGATTTAACTCCGCATACGATTATCGCATCTACGCCCAGAGCGTAAGCGCTTCTAACGATAGCGCCGACATTTCCTACATCGGTAAGCCCAGATAAAACGAGTACGAACTCATAATTTAAAAATGATTTATAATCATAAAGTTTATACTCCTCAACTTCTGCCAAGATGCCTTGATGTGAAGCATTCTTACACATCGCTCCAGCCGCCTCAGGCGGGATTCTCTTGATTTCAAAACCCATTTTCATGAGACGTGAATACTCTTTTTTTTCTATCTCCTTTGCTAGATAAAGCGTCTTCATCCTGTGCGGATGGTTATTAATTATATAATTGATTGGTTGTTTTGCGTATATTAACATGTGGGCATTTTATCCAAAAAAAGTTGAAATATAGTACATTTTAAAGCTTTAGTAATCTCTCATAGCATGCTTTTGTATTTTCACCGGTTATCTTAGAAATAAGTTTTGCTTGTACTTTTTTCGGCAAATCAAGTTCTAAAACGTCATTTTGGCTTATTGCACTGCTATTTTGTGCATTTGCTGCCTCTATAACTACAACCCATTCGCCTCTAAGATTGGCATCTACTTTATGTTTAATCTCATCAGCTGTTCCAAAATAATATTTTTGATACTTCTTAGTAAGTTCTTTTGCCAAAAATATTTTCCGAGAAGCATCTTCATGCGATAACTCATTTAAAAGCTTCTCAAGTCTATGCGGAGATTCATACAAAATTGTGGTAAATCCGCTGCCGAGTGCACCTTGAAGAGAAGCTTCTCTATCTTTACCCTTATGCGGTAAAAAACCCCAGAACAGCATCTTTGTTTCAACAAAACCGCTAGCCACAAAAGCGGTTAAAAGCGCATTTGCACCAGGTAAAATATCATATACGACTCCATTGTCTTGGCAATACTTCACCAAAGCCTGACCGGGATCGCTGATTCCAGGCATTCCTGCATCACTAACGTAGAGCACGTTTTGTTCAAAAAAAGATGGTTGAAGTTTTTCTATAAACTCTTTTTCATTATGCGAATGAAGTGAAATAAAGTTTTGTTCAGGGTTGAAAGAGGTGTTATAACGCTCTTTTAGAATGTGGATTAGTTTTTTTGTGACACGGGTGTCTTCACAAAGAAGCGTATCGGCACCGCTTAGAGCTTCAATAGCTCTAAGCGATATATCGCCGATGTTTCCAATGGGAGTTGGAACAAGGGTGAGCAAGAAAAGTCTTGACTATTTTTTTGTATAGCGTTGGTTGAATTTTTCAATTCTTCCTGCAGTATCTACCATTCTCTCAGAACCTGTAAAAAACGGGTGACACTCATTACAAATATCTACTCTCATCTCATCTTTTTGACTCTCTGTTACGAAACTGTTTCCACATGAACAAGTTACTGTACACGCTACTAATTTTGGGTGAAGATCTTTTTTCATTTTTTTGCCTTTTGACACTCGGCTAGTTTGTCAAGAGATAAAAATTGCAATTTGCAATACAAAATCCCTTAGTTCACTTGTGCGAATATCTATATATTTTTTAAATCCGTATGGGGGCGGATTTTTACAAGCGGAATTTTACCTAATATTATCTTAAAGTAGCATTTTGCTTGATACCGCTAAAACAGCGCTCTCTGAGCGTAAAACCATCGGAGTATCCAATCTAAATCTCTTTAGCTGCGTAAGTACATCCCTCTCTTTAGAAGAAAAACCTCCCTCGCACCCTATTAAAACAGTTTTGATATCACTATAGTTTTGAAGTGCATCATCACAAAAATCAAATACAAACGTATTTGGAAATTTATCTATAAAATCTTTAATATTTTTGTAGATATCAAACTCAATATATGTGCTTCTTCCACACTGCTGCATAGAAGCTTCCATAATTCTCTCAAATCTCTTAAAGTCGAGTTTAAAGTTTTTCTGGCTTCTCTCACATGATATAAACGAAATTTTCTTAACCCCAATTTCGCATAGAGAGGGCAAAACCTTCTCTATGGAATTTGAGTCAATCATGCACCATCCTACATGAAGATTTTTGCTGCTCTTTATTACTTCTACTTTTGAAGAGATAAGCGAAAGTTCTGCACTTCTGGATTCAACTCTCTCTATTTTATATACATATAAAACTTCTATATTTTCTCTAGCTCTAAAACTTACCTCATCATCCTCTTTATGGCGGCGAACTTTTATAAGGTATTTATGGAGTTCTCCCCTTACATGAAGCGTCTCTTTACCTGCCTCATCATCAAGTATATATATCAAGACCACATCCAAAAAGAGATACTAAGTGTTACAAAAATCTCTATAATAAAAATTTTAAGAGCATAAGATCTATACTCCTTAAATGCATTATCATCTTTTTTGTTAAGATTTTGAAGCCCTTTAGAGCGTTTTACTTCAAGATAAATCAGGATTACGGCAAAAATTATCATAGCTATATTTTGCACGGTAAAATTCAGATGCTTTGCCGCCATCATTACTATACCGGTAAAGACAACCATACCTATAGTTGTTCCTACAATCGGTGTAAAAAGTAACATTGCCCTTGTATATTTTGCTAAACTCTTTATGCTAAAAAGCATAAAAATATTTATCAAAATCACGCCCAAAACCGACATAACACCGTAGTTATGTGTTACAATACTCATATCATACATTTCATTCATAGTGAAATCTTACAATAAATTCAATAAAAGAAGAAACATGGCTGTTACAATAGAAGAGGCACTCAAATATATTTATGAAAACGCTACAGCAAAATCACTAAAAATATTACCCATTGAACAAGTTTTAGGATATGTTTTGGCAGAAGATATTGTAGCGTCTCATAATCTTCCTCCTTATGACAACTCTGCTATGGATGGTTATGCCGTAAAAGTTGATGATGCCGGCAAAGAGGTAATGGTAACTCACACGATTTTTGCAGGAGACAACTCTAACGAAGAGTTAAAGGGTGGATTTGCAATTAAAATAATGACTGGCGCAAAAATTCCATTTGGTTGCGAATGTATAGTTCCTATTGAAGATATCTGCTTATATGAAAGAGGTATTATCCTTCCTGAGAATTTAAAAAAAGCCAGACATATTCGATTGTGCGGTGAAGATATAAAAAGCGGAGCTACCCTGCTAAAAAAAGGTCAGAGTCTACATGCTCATCACATCACGCTTTTAACCTCACAGGGTATAAGTCATGTCAAAGTTTATAAGAAACCCAAAGTAGCTGTTTTTGCATCAGGAAGTGAGCTTAAGATGCATTTTGAAAGCGTCGAATCATATCAACTTTACAATACAAACAGCCCGACTTTTTTTGCAAGAGCTAATGAGTTAGGATGCGAGGTTGATTTCATCGGAACGGCAAATGACTCACTTAAAGAGATCCATGAACATATTAAAAGTGCGCTTGATTGTGACCTTATTATTACATCAGGCGGCGTAAGCGTCGGGGATGCAGACTTTACAAAAGAGGCATTTGGAGCTTTCGGCTATGAAATATTTTTTGACAAAATAGAGATTAAACCGGGAAAACCTACAACTTTTGGTCGCATAAAAGATACATTAGTTTTAAATCTTCCTGGAAACCCACTGGCTGCCGCACTCAATTTTGAGCTTTTCGGAAAAAGTATTATCTTGGCACTTAGCGGCGACACGGCTAAATATATAAGTACAATTCAGACAAAAATGGCAGTTGACTACCCGATAAAGTCAGGCAGAAGATCTCTTATTCCGGGATTTTTTGACGGTAAAGAATTCACACCGCATAAAAATTTTGCACCGGGAATGATTTCTCCGCTGGCTATTTCAAATGCATATACAATTGTAGAAGATAGTTGCGAAATTTTAAAAAAAGAGAGCATAGTTAAAATAATTCCGACAAGATTTAATTTTAACTCTAAAGAAGTTGTCGATTTAGTAAATAGGGCGTAATGGGAGAGTTTCCCTGCTCTTTAAACACTTTTAGGGTTAATAAATTTCTC
>CAIUZU010000303.1 GCA_903903705.1 uncultured Helicobacteraceae bacterium | reverse complement strand
TTACTTCTAAAAAATATTATATTGATTTTGCTATAATTTTATAGTTTAAAAAAGGAGTTTTACAATGAAAATATTGACTCTAGAGATAAAAGATGAAACCATCGCCGATAAAATAGTGTGGATGTTGCAGCATTTTAAAAATGACGGATTGGTTATTAAAGAGAGCCAAACTACTACTAAAGATGATTTAAAAGCCAGTATTAAGCAGTCGGTGGACGAATTTAATATGGTTAAAAGTGGTAAATTAAAAGCAAAGCCTGTAGAAGAATTATTAAATGCCATTTAATATTCTCACAATTCCTGAGTTTGATAAAAATATAAAGAAATTAGCTAAACACTACAAAAACATAAAAGTAGATTTATCATCTCTAGTTTTGGAGTTACAAAATAATCCAAAACTGGGTACGCATCTGTTTCAAAACTGCTATAAAATCAGAGTTGCAAACTCAAGCATACCTACAGGCAAGAGTAAAGGTTTTAGGGTTATTGCTTATTGTATAGATGATGAACAAAATATTTACTTACTATCCATCTACTCAAAATCAGACCAAGAAAATATCACTGATACAGAGATTATAGAACTACTCAAGCAGATTCAATAGAAATTTCCTCATTTTCTTCGTTCCATACTTGGCAAAGGTAAAAAACACGCCCGTTTTAACAGCAAAGACTATATATTTCTCTGCTTATCCAGCCAAACCATCAAACCTTTTTTGGGCATGAAGTCTGTTTTCGGCCTCATCAAAAACGATTTTGGAGTGTTTTTCAAAAATCTCTTCACTAACCTCTAAGCCTCTGTAAGCAGGCAAGCAGTGCAGAAATTTAGCTCCATTTTGTGCCAGCGACATCATTTCATCATCAACCATAAATCCTTTAAAGATTTTTATACGCTCCTCTTTCTCATCCTCTTGCCCCATAGATGTCCAAGTATCGGTTGTCACAACAGTTGCTCCGTGAACAGCCTCTTTTGGGTCATTCATAGTTTTTATAACTGCTCCGCTCTCTTTGGCAATCTCAAGTGCTTCTTGCAATATCTTAGCATCTACCTCATATCCCTTTGGCGTAGCGATTCTGAGTTCAAATCCAAGTTTTGCGGCAAGTATCATCCATGAGTGAGTCATATTGTTTCCATCGCCTACATACGCAGCGACGATATTTTTCTCCACTCCATACTCAACTAAAGTCATATAATCCGCCAAGAGTTGGACAGGATGGTAAGAGTCGGTTAAGCCGTTGATAACCGGAACTTTTGAGTAAGCGGCAAACTCTTCTATCTTGGAGTGCTCAAAGGTTCGTATCATTACCATGTCACACATGCTAGATATTACACGTGCCGTATCTTTTACAGGCTCACCGCGACCCAAATGGATATCACGGTTTGATAAAAAGAGTGCATGACCGCCAAGCTGAAACATTCCCGTCTCAAAGCTAACACGTGTTCTTGTTGAACTTTTTTCAAAAATCATTGCAAGTGTTTGGTTCTTTAGTTCATGGTTATATATTTTTGACTTTAAATTTTTTTTGATCTCAAGCCCTATATCAATTATCTCTAAAATCTCTTCTTTACTAAAATCTTTTAGTGTTAAAAAATGTCTCAATACTTTATCCCCAATTTTTCAAATAAGCTATAAGTCTATAACAATTTTCTTTAAGGATGCTTCTAAAAGTTATATGGAACTTTTCAATAGCACCTAAAAGATTACTTTTGTAACATCTTTGCAACTTCTTTTGCATGATAAGAGATGATAATATCCGCACCGGCTCTCTTAAAGCTAATCATCGTCTCCATTACTACTCTATCATAATCAATCAAGCCGTTCATTCCTGCAAACTTTATCATGGCATACTCGCCGCTTACATTATAAACTGCCATCGGACGGGAAGTTGCATCTTTTATTTCACGAACTATATCTAAGTACGCAAGTGCCGGTTTTACCATAAGTATATCTGCACCTTGATGCTCATCAGAGATACTCTCTGCTATCGCTTCTCTTCTGTTTGCCGGATCCATTTGGTACGACGCACGATCTCCAAAAGAGGGAGCAGACTCTGCTACATCACGGAACGGTCCATAGTATCCTGAAGCAAATTTTGTAGAGTAACTCATAATCGGCAGATTCTCATATCCTGCACCATCAAGAGCCTCTCTCAAAGTTTGGATTATCCCGTCCATCATGCCCGACGGTGCTATCATGTCAGCTCCGGCTTTTGCATGAACGATAGCCTGCTGTGCCGATATTTTAAGCGTTGCGTCATTATTTACGCTTTGTGTTTTAACGTCTATTATTCCGCAGTGTCCATGGTCAGTGTACTCACAAAAACAGAGATCCGTTACGACAAACATTTCGGGATGAGCCTCTTTTATAGCACGAATAGCTTTTGCGATGATGCCGTGTTCACACAATGAATCAGATCCGACAGAGTCTTTTACATCAGGTATTCCAAAGAGTATAATCGCGTAAAGTCCAAGTTTTTTAAGCTCTTCGCACTCTTTTAAAACCTCATCGATACTCATCTGAAATACGCCCGGCATAGATCCTATCTCCGTTTTTATCTTCTCTCCGGAGCGAACAAAAAGCGGATAGATAAAATCATCTACACTTACGCTTGTTTCACGAACAAGTGAGCGAAGATGTCCATTTAAGCGAGTTCTACGAAATCTTTGAAACATTGTTAAACCTTTTTAGCTATAATTTTTGAAAAAATATTTTACCTTTTTAAAGTTAAAGTTAGGACAAATTTATTGAAAATAGAGATTTCTGAAGTAGCAAATTTACCATCAATATTTGGTGATTTTAAAGTCAAAGTCTTTAAAGTTGGTTGCAAAGAGCATCTTGTCATCTACAAAGAACCGCTTGATGAAATACCCGTCGTAAGGGTTCATTCGGAGTGTTTGACAGGTGACGCCATGGGGAGTTTGAAGTGTGACTGCAGAGATCAGCTAGAACATGCTCTAAAACTTGCATCAAAAACAAACGGCATGGTAATTTACCTAAGACAAGAGGGCAGAAATATAGGTCTTTTAAATAAGATAAATGCCTATGCTCTTCAAGATAAAGGTCTAAATACTATCGAAGCAAATCATCAGCTGGGGTTTGATGCGGATGAGAGAACTTACGAGATTGTTCCATTTATTCTTGAACATTTCGGTATAAAAAAAATCAAACTCTTAACAAACAACCCAAAAAAGATAGATTCGCTAAGCGGCATTGAGATTGTACAAAGAGTACCCATTATTATGAAATCAAATCCGCATAATGAAGCCTACTTAAACGTGAAAAAAGAGCGTATGGGACACCTGCTTTAAAATGAAGGATAATCTTTTGAACCTAAAAACCGCACTTCTTGAACTAGAAGCAGAATTGCCACAGAGCTTTTTTTACAATATCCAAAAGTACAAAGAGCACCTTTTTTCATGGAACAGAGTTCACAACTTAACAGGTGCTAGAGATGAGAAAACTATGGATGAGTTTATTTACGACTCCATCTATCCTATCACCTTTTTGCCGAAAGTGAAAAACCTCCTAGACATCGGCACAGGAGCAGGTTTCCCCGGTCTAATATTAGCTATGGGACTTCCTGATACACAGGTTACTCTTGTAGAACCTCTGGCAAAAAGAGCAAGTTTTTTGCAATTTATAAAAGCAAACCTGGAGTTAGAGAATGTAAAAGTTATACAAAAAAAAGTCGAAGAGATGCCGCATGAGATCTTTGAGCTTGTAACTTCAAGAGCCGTTACGGATACGAATATGCTTCTGGCTTTAAGCAAAAATTTCCGTGACGAGGACTCAAAGCTTCTTTTTTACAAAGGCGAGAGGGTCTATGATGAAGTTCCAAATGATTTAAAGTATAAGAT
>CAIUZU010000302.1 GCA_903903705.1 uncultured Helicobacteraceae bacterium | reverse complement strand
GCTGCTTGAAGAGTCTATCGACAGCACGCTCTTAAATATAGAGGCAGTAAAAATCAAAGCTCGGTTTTGGGATAAACATCTACAGACAAAACTAAACGAAAGACAAAAAAAAGTTATACTTAAAATGCTATCTCATCTGCCCCAAGAGTTTGAGGGTGGAATGAGAGTTCAAAAATATATGAGCATCACAAAAGCCACAAGACTCACGGCAAGTAGAGATTTGGCTGATTTGGTTGAAAAAAATATCATGGTTTCACATGCAGGCGGCAGAGGGACTTATTATAGTTTGGTAATTTAAAAAAGCATATCCCTCACAGATAATATTTCTTTTGCGATATGATTGCGATTTCATATAGTTATACTTCTTATTCATATTACGCAACAAGGGTATCGAGCGGTGAACACACTTCAACAACTTAAAAACAAAACTATTCTTTTTTTGGAAGACAACGTAGAGTTTGCAAAAAATACAATTGTACTGTTGGATGTTTTTGTCAAAAATGTTTATCATGTAACGACAATTTCAGAAGCCCAGAGAGTGCTTAGCGATGTCCATGTTGATATCATTGTAAGTGATATTAAGCTCAAACAAGAAAGCGGTCTGGATTTCATCCAAAAGGTGCGCAACAAAGATAAACTAACTCCGATAATAATTCTATCGGGGCATAAAGATGAAGATTTTTTATTCCGCTCCATTCCTCTAGGTCTCACCGCTTACTTGCTTAAACCTATCAAATATGAAGAACTTATCAAAGCACTGGAGTTGTGTAGCCAAAAAATAGATTTGAATCAAAACAAAACGATAGAACTTAAAGATGATTTATATTTTGATACCGAGACAAAAACACTCGTAAAAGATGGGAAAAATATCTCGCTCAATAAAAAAGAGGCTTTGTTTATGGAGTTGGTGTCATGTAATCGTGAACGCCTCATCACCAAAGAGATGATTCACTCTAGCGTATGGGAATTCCAAGAAATGAGTGATTCGGCAGTGACAAACTTTATCTTAAGAATACGACGGCGATTTGGCAAGACATTTATCTACACTATTCCCGATGTAGGATATAGATTAAAACCTTAACTAGCACTCTTTACAAACAAAGTATCTATTTTTACCTGATTTTTTAGCTTCATACATAGAAATATCTGCTTGATGCAAAAGCTCTTCAACGCCCACATCGTTTTGCGTAGAATAAAAACTAACTCCTACACTCGCAGATATTTTCAACTCATGTTCATTGTATTTTACGGGCTTTGAAGCAGCTTCTAGGATACGAGAGAGTACAAATTGGTACGGCTCATTTTCGTCATGTATGTTTAAAAGAAGTGCAAACTCATCACCGCCGAGTCTAGCAATAGTATCTTCTTGTCTCACTATTTTTTGAAACCTCTGAGCCAATGTTTTTAGTAGATAATCTCCGGCGCTGTGTCCATAATTGTCATTTATGGCTTTAAATCCATCCAAGTCGATAAATGCAACGCCAAATGCAAGGTTATATCTTTTGGCTAAAGAGTATCTCTTTTGGAGTACCTCTTCAAAGTGGTAACGGTTATGCAGCAGTGTCAGAGCATCATGATTTGCCTGTTTTTTCAGTCGTTCATCTTCTAAATACCTTTGTGTGATATCTATAGCCAGAGAAACTACCTCTTGCACATCTTCGTTGTTTTGAGGCAAAAG
>CAIUZU010000301.1 GCA_903903705.1 uncultured Helicobacteraceae bacterium | reverse complement strand
TGTTAGAAAGGATAACCCAGCTCTTGAAATAGGCACTAAAAAGGCATATAAAATAAAGAGATAGTTTATGGAATCCTCAAGAGTTATTTTTTTGATATCAGCCATCTTATTTTTTATAGAAGCGATTCAAAATATTGAATATATTTTTTTACAGTCTCATTGTGAGAAAATTTAGAGTTTATCACATCTTTTGCATGCTCTGTTACATTTTTTAATATTTCAGCAGAGTTATATAAAACTCTTATCTTTTGGGCTATGGCTTTGGCATCTTTTATGGGAACTATAAATCCGTTAACACCGTCTTCTATGATCTCAAGAGAACTTTCATTCGCCGAGGCGATGACGGGAGTACCGCTTGCAAGGGATTCAAGTATAACGCGAGGCAATCCCTCTTTACGGGTGGAAGCATGAATGAGAACGTCGCATGCGGCTATTATCTGAGGTACGTCGCTGCGGTATCCCGTGACATGGATTCGCTCTTTCATCCCGCTATTTTCTATTTCTGATAGGTAAGGTTCTTGCGATATGTCTTTTCCAATAAGAAGTATGTGTAAATTTTTGATATCTGCGAGTTCATGTGCTGCTTTTACGACATAAATCAAGCCTTTATGCTCTCTGACATTTGCGACAAAAGCGACATTAAAATTATTTTCGCTTGTACCGAAATCTTCAAGATTGGACGGCTTTTCATCGTACCATGAAACATCATGTCCTTTATAGATTGTAACTACCTTTTTTGATTTACAAAAAATCTGTTTTTTCACATGATTTTCTACCGCTTTAGAGACACAGACGACACCGTCTACTCTCGGGTTGAGTGCATTTAAGTATGAACCTAGATCGTGTCTGTAAAGTCCGCCTGTAGTTCCGCGGTAAACGACAAGTTTTACATCGCTAAAGAGTGTTGCAAAGATTGCATTTGAGATAGCTTTGGAGTTTGTCGCATAAACGATAGATATATACTTCTCTTTGATTACTCTTCTTATGTCAGAAATGGCTTTAAGGCTTATCTTTTTTTTGTACTCTGCCTCAATTACATCTATGCCAAACTCTTTAAATCGTGCAGAGTATGCACTCTCTTTTTGAGTCATCAGAGTTATTTTATGTCCTGCTTTTGCCAGAGAGATAAAAATCTCCAGCTCTGGTCTTATGCTGTTAAATGAGTCGGAAGATGAGGTTAATACTAATATATTCATTTGTTAAATATTGCCTTTGGTAAAGTTGAATTTTATAGAAATTTTACTTAAACAGAATCGTTAGAACAAAAAGAGCGCCCAGCAGAGAACATGAAGCGTTATGCTAAACATAACGGCAGTCGCGCCGATGTCTTTTGCATTTTTTGCCAAAGGGTGAATCTCCGCAGTGACCAGATCTACGACGTTTTCAATCGCGCTATTTAAAAGCTCTACGATAAGGACTAAAAAAGCCGTGCAAAATAGAACGCTTTTCTGCCACAGCTCGAAATCAAGCAAAAAAATGGCAGGAATAATGAAAAGAGCGAGCAGCAGTTCCAATCTAAAAGAGCTCTCTGTTTTAAAGGCATGCAAAAATCCATCAAGTGCATATTGCGTATTTTTAAAGAGATGATATTTTGGTTTGTTGTTCATAAATTTCCTTAGCTGTTTTTACGATTTCGTATGATTCTATCTCACATATTGAGAAGTCATTTTTGTCAAGTTTATAGTGATTTACCGTACTTTTGGATTTTATAATCCTGTTTATCGGCGTTGTATAGACTCGGTTTATCGGAGTAGGACCGAAAATAGTGATTGATGGTACATTTAGTCCCCATGCCATGTGAGTCGGTCCGGTGTCATTTCCTATAAGCAAAGAGCATTTGGAGATAACATATTTTAGCTCATCTAGCGAGCCACGAGGTAGCACATGAAGATACTTTGATTTCTCTTGCATCCAGAGCGCTTTTTGATGCTCTTCCTCGCTTCCCCAAACTACAAATGTTTCTATTTTCAATGCTTCTGCAATCTCAACAAACTTCTCTTTTGGATAGTTTCTGCTCTCCCATGTAGAGCCGATAACAAAGAGGTTGAAGATTTTGGGTAGATTTTCTACGGGTGAAGATGAGAATAAAAAACTCTCTTTGTCCAAAATCTTTTTGCTTGTTGCTTCTATGCCCAGAGGCTCACAGATGACGGTTGCATTTCTATCAATCGTGTTTGCGTCATAAGCGATGTGGATTTTTTTGTTATAAAAGAGCGAAGCGATTCCTTCTCGAATTGAGCTTTTGTCAAAACCGGCAATTACTTTTGCACCGATAATTCTTGAAACAATTGCGGATTTTAGAAGCCCCTGAGCATCTATGACAATGTCGTAACCGTTTTTTGAGTAGCTCTTTAAAATTTTGTATTGGCTGAAAATTTCGCTCTTTTTCTTTTTTATAGATTTGAGATTTATCGGCAGTATATTGTCTACATGAGGATTGTTTTTCAAAACATCGGCAAATGTGCTCTCCACAACCCAGTCAACCACGGCATGCGGAAGCTCTTTTTTTATAAACTGCAATGCCACCATCGCA
>CAIUZU010000300.1 GCA_903903705.1 uncultured Helicobacteraceae bacterium | reverse complement strand
GATCTATCGGGAGAGAAGTAAAATTTTGCCACCCTCCAAAGAGTGTTGACCAAGTTTTGATGATTTTGCGAGAGTTTAAAGCAGGCCGCAGAGATGAGGCTGAGTTTTGGATAACTTTTAAAGGCAAGTTTATTCACATTCGTTATTTTGCAATCAGAGATGATGAGGGCAACTACAAAGGCGTTATAGAAGTTTCTCAAGATGTTACTCACATCAGAGGCTTAGAGGGTCAGCAGAGATTGTTGGACTGGGAATAAGATATAATTTCAAAAAAATTAAGGAAAAAACGTATGTCAAAATTTGAAAATGTAACGGTAGTAAAAAAAGCAAATATCTACTATGATGGAAAAGTTACAAGCAGAACAGTCGAGTTTGCGGACGGTTCAAAAAAAACTCTCGGTATTATGATGCCAGGTGATTACAGTTTTGGAACGGATGCTGCCGAAATCATGGAAATCATGAGCGGAGAGTTGGAGATAAGACTGCCAAACGAGGAGTGGAAGACTCTAAACACGCCTGAAACATTTAGCGTGCCTGCAAACTCTTCGTTTGATCTAAAAATCAAAACAGTTACAGATTACTGCTGTTCTTATATAAAATAACCCCGGATTAATACTCCGGAGTTCTCTCTTTTGGACCGATGTATAACTGTCTAGGTCTAGCAATTTTTATAGTTTTTTGTTGACTTAACTCACTCCACTGTGCGATCCAGCCCGGTGCTCTGCCTATTACAAATATAACCGCAAACATCTCTTTCGGGATTTTTAACGCTTGAAGAATAAGTCCTGAGTAAAAATCAATATTTGGGTATAAACTGCGGCTTATAAAGTACTCATCGCTTAGAGCAATCTTCTCTATTTTGTTTGCAACTTCGACAAGTTCACTGCTTATGCCCAACTCTTCCATAAGTTCATTACGGAGGTTTTTAAGAATGGTAGCACGAGGGTCAAAGTTTTTATAAACACGGTGTCCAAATCCCATCAGTTTAAATGGGTCATCTTTATCTTTCGCTTTGGCTATAAACTCATCTACTCTATCAACTGTTCCTATCATCTCTAGTTGACGGATAACGCTCTCATTCGCTCCGCCGTGGCTTTTTCCCCATAAAGCACCTATGCCGGCACTTATGGCTGCATAAGGATGTGCATTTGTTGAGGCTAGATTTCTAACAGCCGTGGTTGATGCATTTTGCTCATGGTCGGCATGAAGAGTAAAGATAGTGTCAAGAGCTTTTATTTCTATAGGTTTTAACTCTATATAACTGTGAGGATAAGCTCTTAACATGTAGAGAAAATTTTCCGTAAATCCTTTGCTCATATCAGGGTATATAATAGGCAGACCATTAGAATATCTGTATGAAAAAGCAGCAAGAGTAGGGATTTTCGCAACTATTCTGTTTGCCATTTCAGTATATTCCTGAGAGTTTTTGATCTCTAAATGTTTATAGTAAAATGTTGAGAGTGCGGAGACACCGGCTGAGAGAATTGCCATCGGATGTGCGCCGTCGGGAAAAGAGTCAAAGAGCTTTTTAATTCCCTCATGCACAAATGATCGTTTTTTCATTTCCAGAGTAAAATTCTCAAGCTCTTCTTTAGTCGGCAGTTCACCGTTTAAAAGAAGATAAGCCGTGTCTAAAAAACTTTTTTGATTTGCAAGGTATGCTATATCATACCCCCTATACATAAGTTTTCCCGCATCACCGTCAATATATGTAATGTCAGATTTACAAGATGCCGTGGATGTGTAACCCTCATCATAAGTAAACATTTTAGTCTCTTTGTAAAGAGTTGAAATATCAATTACGGACGGACCCACCGTCGCATCCAATATCGGAAATTCATAACTTTTGCCGTCTCGATTGTTTGTTAGCGTTACCGTATCTCTACTCATAATTTGCCCCTTTTTTGATAGTAAATAATTATACTACATAAACTGTGTAACCAATTTGTTTAAACTTGCCTCATCCAAAGCGCCTGATACTCTATGAACCTCTTTGGAATTTTTGAAAACAATAATTGTAGGAATGCTTCTTATACCGAACCTGCTTCCGAGTAGTTGTTCATTTTCCGTATTCACCTTTGTAAAAAGTGCTTTTAGCGGAAATTTCGTTGCACTTTTCTCAAAATTTGGAGCCATCATTTTACATGGACCGCACCACGGCGCCCAAAAGTCAACCACCACTGGAATATCGCTATTTACGATGATTTCGTCAAAGTTAACAGTTGTTAACTCGACGGGTTTTGTATCTAAAAGCGAGCTTTTACACTTTCCGCAGTTAGCCTTTGTGTAAGACTCCTTTTGCGGAACATTGTTAACGCTTTTACAGTGCGGACATACAACTCTCATGAAACTTCTCCTTAAAGCACAATCGCTAAAATATAGCCTCTGCGGAAGATAAAGACTCTTTTTTTATCTTTTGCTGCTGTTGCTTTTTTAAAATCATCTAAAGTAGCTATTTCGCTCTCTTCTACTTGAATAATTATGTCATTTTTTCTTATGCCTGCGCTGTAAGCTTCGCTTTTTTCATCTACATTAACGACTAACACACCGTTAATGGTAATGTTTAGTTGTTGTTTGTGCGTAGAGTTAATTTGCGTTAATTTTAAGCCTTTGTACTCAAGCTCGCCGTTTACATTTTTGTTATCAAGTGTTGCTAGTGCAACATTTCTGCTCTCTACCTTTTTGTCTCTTAAAAATTTTACGGTTACCACTTTAGACGGAGCATAAGAACCTACCGTATTTTTTAGTTCACTCGCACTTGCTATTTTTTTGCCGTTAATCTCAATGATGAGATCTCCTCTTTTTAGTCCCGCTTTTGCAGCCGGTGAGTTATCCTCTACTCCAGTTATGAGAGCTCCGTAGTTATCATTGTAAAATTTACTCATATCATCGCTGATATCTGAGATATTTACTCCCAAGTAGGCACGTGTGTACTTTCCGCTATCTATCAAACTTGTTGCTACGGTTGTAACCATATTTGAGGGGATTGCAAAACCAATTCCGACATTTCCGCCCGATTTTGAGATAATCGCCGAGTTGATTCCAATGAGGTGCCCTGCCGAGTTTATAAGCGCTCCGCCTGAGTTTCCGGGATTTATGGAAGCATCCGTTTGTATAAAATCTTCATACTCTACGATTCCTACACCGCTTCTGCCCGTTGCCGATACGATTCCCTGAGTGATAGTCTCACCTACTCCAAACGGATTTCCAAGCGCAAAAACCACATCTCCGACTTTTACTTTGTCAGAGTTATAAAATGTTACAGCATTTAGGTTTTTCGCTTCTATTTTGATGATAGCCAAATCACTCTTTTCATCTTTGCCGATAACTTTAGCCTCATACTCTTTTTTGTCGCCTGCGAGATTTACCGTGATTTGGTCGGCTCCGTCTATAACATGGTTGTTAGTAATGATATAGCCGTCCTTTGAAACTATAACACCTGAGCCTAATGCTTGCTGAATTCTCTCTTGCGGAATATCCCCATATCCTTTAAAAAACTCTCTAAAAAACGGATCGTTAAAAAATGGGTTTGCACTCAATTGGTTACCATTTATCTCTTTTTTTATGGATATGTTTACGATGCTGCTTCTTACATTTTCCAAAACATTATTGTAAGAGAGTATGTAATTTTGTGCCGTGGGGTGATTTCTCTCCATATCTTTTGGAGCATATTTAAACTCTACACTCTCTTTTGCATCTAAGAGTGACAGTGTTAGCAAGGATAGTAAAAATAACTTTTTCATCTCAATTCCTTTAAAAATAAATTGAGAATATTCTATACCTAAATGGCTTATGAAATGTTAATAAAGAACTAACAAAAAGTTAATAGCTATCTTCTTGGTATTTTATAGATGCAGCTTTTATGTAACATGCAGAGTTTGTTATGTTAGAGAAGTTATCATAATTTCCAATCCCAAAAGCGACTTGGCTCTCTATAAATATTATGCTTATTCCCTCGCTCATATCTACATGTGGAAGTTTTGAGTTCTCAAGTAACCTAGCATCAATAATTTCGCTAAGTTCTAACTTAATAGTTATCCAGTCAAACTCTCTGGCACTATCTTGTACTGCTAGAGTGATTTTAACGATAGTAGGAGAGATGATTTCAATAGAGCGAAGCTCTGCATCTTTGAAGCCATCAAATCTCTTTAAAAATGCAGATAAATCTTTTTTTAAAAGTGGCTTCACTGACACCCGACGCACTCCATGCTTCTGTCTTCTACATCTTTTGACATTTCAGGAGATTGTGAGCGAAGATAGTAAGTTGATTTAAGACCTAGTTTCCAAGCCAACATATAGATCTCGTTTAGATATTTTCCGCTTGCTTTGTCGAGCGTTATAAATATATTTAAACTTTGCCCTTGATCTATCCATTTTTGACGAATCGCTGCGGCTTTGATAAGCAGCGTTTGGTTCAGATCATAAGCAGGCGTATAATATGTCCAAGTCTCAGGAGAGAGTTCCGGAACAACAACAGGAATAAGTCCTGAGAGATTCTCTTCAAACCACTTTCGCTTAAATACCGGCTCAATTGCCTGAGTAGTTCCGGTTAAAATAGAGATAGAACTTGTCGGTGCGATTGCCATCAAATAACCGTTTCTCATTCCCTGTTTTTTTACTTTTGCTCGAAGCTCATCCCACTCGTATGAAGAAGCAAAAAGTCCGCCTCTATCAATGAGATTTTTAACCTCGGCATTTGCATAGTCCATCGGCATTACACCTTTGCTCCATTTAGAACCTTCAAATTCAGGATACACTCCTTTTTCAAGTGCGATATCCGAAGATGAAGAGATGGCATTAAAACTAACTGCTTCCATAATCTCATCTATTTTATCGAAATGCTCTTGGCTTCCCCATGTTATTGCTTGTTGTGCCAGCATCTGAGCTTCACCCATAACGCCCAAACCGATTGCACGGCTTTTCATGTTAGTTCGTTTTACTTTTTCAAGCGGATAGAAGTTTAGATCTATCACATTATCCAAAGCGCGGATGGCGATAGGAACTATTCTATTTATATCCTCTCTGGTGTTTATGCGAGAGAGGTTCACTGAAGCTAGATTACAAACAGCCGTATCACCGTTTATCTTCTCTTTTTCAACTACATAAATTGCCTTAGTGTTTATGGTATCAAGAGCAGTTATCTTTTTAGCAGGTTTTTTTAAACCGCTGTCAACTTTTACGATCTCATCCTCTTCATAACTAACACTAGATCCGTCTTCAAAAAGAATTTTAATTTTGTAGTGGTTAGGGTTTGTATTTTGGAAAATCTCCGTACAAAGGTTGGAACTTCTTATAACACCCATGTGGTTGTTTGGGTTTGCACGGTTTGCATTGTCTTTAAAACATAAAAACGGACTGCCGCTCTCAAAGTATGATGTAAGTATCTTTTTCCAGAGATTTTTAGCTTTTAGCTTCTCTTTGATTATGCTCTCGTTTTCTTCAAGTTCTCTATATTTTTTACTAAACTCTTCACCGTAAAGAGTTGTCAGTTCACTGCAATCATACGGGTCAAAGAGAGTCCATATACCGTCTTCTTCTACCCTTTGCATAAAGAGATCGTTTATCCAAAGCGCAGGAAAAAGGTCATGTGCACGGCGACGCTCTTCGCCTGAGTTTTTCTTCAGATCCAAAAAGTCGTTTATATCGATGTGCCATGGCTCCATGTAAACTGCAATTGCACCTTTTCTAGTTCCTAGCTGATCTACCGCTACTGCTATATCGTTTGTTATTTTTAAAAATGGAATAGTTCCGCCTGCCGCATTTTTATGTCCATCAATGTAAGAACCCATTGAACGAACATTTGTCCAGTCCCAACCGATACCTCCGCCGAATTTTGACAAAAGTGCCATCTCTTTGTAAGAATCAAAAATTCCTTCGATGTTATCAGGAGTTGAACCGATGTAGCATGAGCTTAACTGGTGTCTTGTCGTTCTTGCGTTTGAGAGAGTCGGCGTTGCTAACATAACTTCAAATGTGGAGATCATGTTATAAAATTTGAGAGCCCACTCTTCTCTATTTTTTTCTTTTTGAGCCAAAAACATTGCAATCGCCATAAACATATGCTGTGGAAGTTCTATCGGGTTCGAGTTTCTATCTTTTATAAGATATCTATCGTAGAGTGTTTTAACCCCCAAATAGTTAAACTGCATATCACGCTCAGGTTTTATATGTTTTTCCAACTCTTCAAGGTTATACATCTCTTTTAAACCTAAAAGCAGTCTTCCCTCTTTTTCACCTTTTTCGAAGTAACTCTTAAGAGATGAGTATCCCGTAAAGCCGTTTACTTGATGATAAAGATTAAATAAAAAAAGTCTTGATGCTACGAATGTCCAGTTTGGAGCATCTATATCAATCTTATCAACTGCAGTTTTGATAAGTGTTTGCTGTATCTCTTTGGATGTTATACCGTCACGAAATTGAATCTGCGCATCAACTTCTAGTTCACTTTGAGAAACATTACTTAGACCTTCAACAGCGGCAGAAGTATATTTTTGAATTTTAGTAATATCCAGCTTTTCAGTTCTGCCGTTTCTTTTTATAATTGTTATCATGCTTATTTCCTAAAAATCTGTTTTTGCTATTTTTGCTAAAGAAATATTAGCACAATTATGTCATTTTTACTTGAAAACTCTTGCAAAAATTTTGTCCACATTTTTAGTATAGTAATCATAATTAAAACATTCACGAATCGCTTCTTCGCTCAAACTTGCTCTTAACTCATCATCCGCCAAGAGATGGTTTAGGTATAGGCTTTCGCCCTTTTCATTTGTTGTAGGTTTGCCTTGTTGTATCTCTTCCCAAACTTTCATCGCATTTCTTTGAACTATTCTATATGCATCTTCACGACTAACACCTTTAAGCGGAAGTTCCAAAAGAACTCTTTGAGAAAATACAAGTCCGCCTGTCAGGTTTAGATTTTTCATCATATTCTGGGGATAAACTGTTAGATTAGCTATAACATTGTTCATGCGGTGTAACATAAAGTCGCTCGTTATAAAACTATCAGGAAGCCAAAACCTTTCGGTTGAAGAGTGAGATATGTCTCTCTCGTGCCAAAGTGCGACATTTTCCATAGCAGGTATCGCATAGGCTCTTATCATACGAGCAAGTCCTGTTATGTTTTCCGTTAGTATCGGATTACGTTTATGCGGCATAGCGGATGAGCCTTTTTGCCCTTTTGCAAAATACTCTTCACACTCATAAACCTCCGTTCTCTGCCAGTGACGTATTTGAACAGCGAATTTTTCTATAGAGCTAGCTAAGAGCGCTAACGCAGTAGCCAGTCTTGCGTACCTGTCTCTTTGTATAACTTGATTTGAAGCTGGTGCAGGTTTTAGTCCTAGCTCTTTACATGTATACTCTTCCAGCTCAAGCGGAGCGTGAGCGAAATTTCCCATTGCCCCGCTAACTTGCCCGACACAGATAACATTAAATGTTTGTTCTAAGTTTTCTAAATGTCTAGCCATCTCATCATACCAAACAGCTAACACAAGACCGAATGTTATAGGCTCACCGTGGATACCGTGGCTTCTTCCCACCATCAAAGTCATTTTATGCTCGTAAGCTCTCTTTTTGATTGACTCCATAACCATCTTCACATCTTTTATGATTAACTCTAAAGAGCTTTTCATCTGAAGTGCTACGGCAGTGTCTACTGTATCGGAACTTGTCATTCCGTAGTGGAACCATCTGCTCTCTTCTCCTAGCGTTTCAGAGACGCTGGTCGTGAACGCTATAAGGTCGTGACGAGTGATAGCTTCTATCTCATCTATTCTTTTTATATCAAATCCGGCATTCTCAATTATCTTCTTAGCATCATCGTCAGGAATAAGTCCCAGTTTGTTCCAAGCTTTTACAACCGCTTTTTCTACATCGAGCCAAGCTTGATATTTTGCCTGCATCGTCCATTTTGAACTCATCTCTTCTCTTGAGTATCTTTCTATCATTTATTCAACCTGATTATTGTAAAATTTGTGTAAAGTAAAGTTAATGATTTTACAAAAAATACGCTAATAGAAGGATTAAATATTGCCATTTGTTATTAAAAAAATGTTTTCACAAGAAAGAGAGAGAGCTTTTCTTTTTTTCAAGCGAGAATTGGGATATTCTCAAAGAGATATTCAAAGATACATATCAGTTGGAAGAGTTCTTGTAAACGGCGTTCCTATTACAAAACCCTCGGACTATTTGGAGGGCGAGTTTGAGTTTATCTATTTTGAACCAATTTCAAAAGGTTTGGCACCACACGCCGTAGATGAGAAATTTGTGGTTTTTGATAAGCCGAGTGGAATGCTTATCCATCCTCAAAACAGACATACGGAGTACTCTCTTATAGATGAGTTAAAAGCTCAATTTGGAATGGATGCAAATATCGCTCATAGAATAG
This sequence comes from uncultured Helicobacteraceae bacterium, assembly GCA_903903705.1. GTDB lineage: Bacteria > Campylobacterota > Campylobacteria > Campylobacterales > Sulfurimonadaceae > Sulfurimonas. Next base: position 787 of record CAIUZU010000300.1, on the reverse strand, counting down.
ATCAAGAGACAAGCGGATTGGTTTTGTGTGCAAAAGATAAAAAGAGCGAAGTTGATATAAAGATGATGTTTCAAGAGCGAGATATGAAAAAGAAGTATCTTGCAATGGTTCATGGAGAGTTAAAAGATGAACTTCGCATTGATGCTCCGCTTCTAAGATACGACGATGAAAAAAGTGCTCTTGTGCGAATGGTGGTAAAAGTAGATCCAAGCGGTAAAGAGTCTCTGACATTTGTAAAGCCGTTAAAATATTTTTCAGATCTAAATACTACTCTCGTAGAATGTTCTCCGCATACGGGAAGACAACATCAGATAAGAGTCCATATGTTTCATGTGAAACATCCGATAGTCGGTGATCCGGTTTATGGACAAAGCGAAGAGAATGTTGTGAAATATTTGGATAGAGAGTTAGACAGAAATATGAGAGTAAAGTTAAGCGGTGCGAGAAGATTGCTTTTGCATGCGAATGAGTTAGAGTTTGAACTTTATGGCAAAAAATACAATGTGAAGAGCAGTGTGAATTTCGAAAAAGTTTGTTTTGAAAATATGGATATAAGCTGATTATGTTTCACATGAAACGTAGATCTATATGTTTTATGTGAATAACAAATAAGAGCTTTTTGTAAAATTTTTATTTTTTTCTTATATGAAAATTAAAAATAAGCAAAAGTGCCTATTTTAGGCACTTTAAGCTACATGAAAGCTTATGGATTCAGGTTATTTTTATCTAAATTTATTCTTAAAAAAAGAATTATTTTTTATATTTGTAACCGGAAATTTAAAGTGCT
>CAIUZU010000299.1 GCA_903903705.1 uncultured Helicobacteraceae bacterium | reverse complement strand
AAGATTTACTTTTATGCCTTTATGATTTTCTTGTAAATTGACGATTTCAAGTGCTCTCTCTACTGCTTCATGGATGCTAAACCAAGACTTCTCTTTATCAGGACTGTAGTAACTCATAAAATCTTCTATGGTTTCAGACATGTATATAACACGCTTTTCCATCTTTTGCAGTTTTTCTGCTATCTCATCTTTACTTAGCATATTTGCCCCATTCTTCTCTTTGAGTATTGCAAGCGAAGTATTTATTATTGCCAATGGTTGACGCCACTGATGAGCTATATTTCCAATCATTTCACCGATTTCTGCCCTTTTAGATTGTTCGGAGAGCATTAAATTACGCTCTTTTAAAGCCTGCTCTTTTTCTTGCAGCTCTTGAATCATATCTATTAATTCTTGATTATATTTCTCTTCTATGTAAAGCCCGCAATCAAGGTTTTTCATATCCTTAATGAGAGATGAAATATATTTTTTTTCTATTACGGATCCATGCTGAGGCGCAATCAAATCAATATCAAGTTTTTCAATTTTGCCAAGCGCATAATTAAAAATATCCTTACTCGGCATATACTCTTGATGAAACTGTTTTGCTTTTAAAAAGTAACTCTCATCAGCATAGAAATCCCAAGACTCCTCTATGCCGCCAAAAATATCACCTGAAAAAAGAACTTTTGTAATTGGTTCATAGCTTACAAATGCACCGGGAGAGTGACAATATGGTGTCGTTAAAAAATCAAGCCTAAATCCGCTTGATGTTATAAGGACATTATCATGCTTGTCTATCTCGTAATAGCTAGATTTTATAAGATAGTGTTTAACTAAAAGAGACATTCTAGAGTGAGTAACGATTAGCAAATCATCTCTGTTTATAAGTTTTTCTATCTCCGGTACGGCTGCTGCCAAGTCAGGATCTTGGTGGTGAAGTATAATGTACTTTATATCGCTTAGATCTACAATGCTTTTTACTTTTCTAACCGTCTCATCAAACTCTATCATAGAGCCCGGATCTATTAGAATAGATTCATTGCCATTTTTTATCAGATACGGATGACACTGAAATGGGTCATCCTTTAAATGCATACCGACCCAGTATATATTGGGGGCTATTAGCACTGCTTCTGAAGTATTTAACTCTTTAGACATTTTCCCCAAACCATTTTAGCTGTTCTCTAAGTTCAACAACTTTTCCGACAACTATAAGTGCAGGAGTAGGAACATCTTTTGTTTTTTCAACGATATCTCCCAGTGTTCCGACAACAACACTTTGATGAACAGTTGTTCCTCTGGAAATCACGGCACATGGATAGCTAAGAGGCTTTCCAATCTCTACCAGTTTTTTAGAAATTTTCGGTAAGTTATGCAGACCCATTAAAAATACAATCGTATCATCTGTTTTAAATGTTTCCCAAGGAATCTGAGACTCTTTTTTATTTGGAGACTCATGTCCTGTTACAACTCTAAAACTTACAGAAACTCCGCGATGCGTTACGGGAATACCTGCATAAGCAGGTGCGCTTATAGCAGATGTAATCCCAGGAATCACCTCGAACTTGATGCCACGCTCATAAAGGTAGAGTGCTTCTTCACCGCCGCGTCCAAATACAAACGGATCACCACCTTTTAAGCGAACGACATTTTCATGCTTTAGGGCATTTTGATAAATAACTTCATTTATATCATCTTGAGGAACGATATGTCTTCCATCTTCTTTGCCTACATAAACAAATTCGCAACCATTTTTAGCTTCTTCTAGAATATCCGGATTTGCAAGTCTGTCATAAATAATTACATCAGCCTCTTTAATAACTCTAAGTGCTTTGAGAGTCAGTAACTCTATGTCTCCCGGACCTGCGCCCGTTAAGTAAACTTTCCCCATTACTTAGCCTCTTCGTAAATAAATATACCTGATGGTTTTTTGATATTAAACAACTCTCTTGCCAAATACCAGTCTTTGGTATTTATAACTGCTATCTTATTTGTATCGTTAACCGCCACATATAAGTTTGGTCTGCTGTTTGACCATCTCGCATGCAGAACCTTTCCGTCAAACTCAAATCTTTTTACAATCTCTAACGTTTGCGTATCTATGATTTGTACAACCGGAAATTTATCTCCGCTAAATGTTACAGCCATAAATTTTTTATCAGGACTTAGTGCCGTAAAGACCGGAAGACCCTCAGTCTCTATATTTTTCACAAATTTAAAATCTGATGTATAAACTAAAACCTTATTGTCTCCAACCGCAGGAATAAAGACATTTCCATCACTAATACTCCAAAATCCAAAATGTGGAACTTTTAAAACCGGCTTTTTATCCCCGAGTAAAATTTTGATTTTTGAATATTGCATCGTATCTAAATCTACAACACCGAAAAAATCGCTTTTGAAGAATCCTGTTATAAAGTTATTATCTTTTATCATTGCATCAAAAGGCATAACTCCAACATCGTTAAACTCTTTGTATATCTCAAAACTTGGAAGACCTTTGCCCTCATTTTTATCTTTAAGCACGGTTATTTTGTCATTGTCCATTTGTGAAAAAATCAGATAATTTTTATATGTTTTAATGCCGACATTCTTTGAGCCTGTCTCAAAAGATTGTATTGGATTTAAATCTCTATCTAAGATGTCAACGCTTTTTTTGGCATAGTTTGCAACAGCTATATAGTTCTTCTCTACCGTAAATCCGATAGCACTGTCACTTGTTTTGTACTCTTTTATGATTTTTTCATTTTCAGGATCAAATTTTACAATGTAACCGTCACGAGAGATAACATATCCGTCTTTGCCATCAAATTTCACAACACCATGGTTCATGTTGTGTACTCCGGTCATACTCCCCTTTGGCATCCCTTGATCTATAATCGCTAAAGATTCACTCTCTCGCTCAACAACAAACAGTTTCTCGTTAGTTTTAAAAGCCGTAAGCATCTGATTGAAATTTTGTGCCTCTGCATTTACAAAAAAAAGTGCCGCTATCGAAGCACTTAGTACTATTTTTTTTAATATCATAATCAATGTATCCTTCTCTCTTCTTTTGTTAAATAACACGATGGGTCTTCGCTCCATAAATCACCGGTAATTGCATGTGCTCTTGCTCTTGAGCCTCCATTGCAGATATCTATCTGCTCACACTCGCTGCAGATTCCGCTCAGCTGCTTTCTTGGATGAATACGTAACTGATCTAGCAACTCGCCGCTTCTCCAGATATCGCCAAAATTTTGCTTTATTATATTGCCAACTGTTATAGGGAAAAATGGATCCGGACGAACATCTCCTTCACTGTTTATATTTAAAAGTTTGCGTCCTGCACTATTTCCGCCCCAACTTACCAATCTCTCACGCATCGTCTCTTTTAACTCAGGATACTCTTTGGCAAATCTGTCTAAAAATAGAATCGCATCCTGCTCCATATTACCCGTTACTATCTCAATGTCTCTGCCCGTTTTGTGGTATTCAAATGCTTTGTCAAGTATAAACTCAACAGATTTTCTTCTCTGCTCTTTTGATAGATCCATTTTTAGGTTATCTAAACCACGACCGGAGTAAACAAGATGAGAAATATATACTTTGGGAATATTTTCCCTTTCTGCCAAATCAAAAATATATTCCAGCGAATCTATTGTCTCTTTTGTAATTGTAAATCGGATACCGACCTTCGCTCCCGTTGCATTCGCAAGCTGTACCGCTTTAAGTGTTTCTCTAAATGCGCCTTTTAAGCCGCGAAAATGATCATGTGTAGGCTCATCACCATCAATACTTACTCCAACGTAGTTAAAAGTATCTACAATTCTTTGAACATTGCTTTTTGTAAAGTAGAGACCGTTGCTTGAAAGATAAGTAATGATGCCGTTTTCCTTACAAAAATCAGCTATTTCAAAGAGGTCTTTTCTAGTCAACGGTTCTCCGCCTGAGAAAATTATAAACTTGATGCCGTTTTCTTTCATCTCTAATATCGTTTTTTTTATCTGCTCAGTCGTAAGCGTATCTACTTCATCTAAAGTTGATTTAGAATAGCAGTGAAGACATGAAAGGTTACAGCGGTTTGTAAAGTTCCATATAGCAATAGCACCGTTAAGTACTCGCTCAGGCTTTCCTTCGACTACCGAGGATATGAGGTTTGAGAGTCTAAACATTATTTACCTTTATACGAGAGCACATACTTTGTTATAGCCTCTCTCTCTTTATCGCTTAAATCTATTTTTGTCATAACTGTTCGTTTGTAGCCAAAAGATTTATACATGGATTCAGGACTGGCAATATATGCTTGAATTTCATCATGGCTTCTTTTTTTAGCTATTTCGATAAATGGCGGACCGAACGCTACGGCAGTTTGATGATGGCAACCCCAACAATAAGTTTCAAAAACTTTTTTCCCATCCGCTTCATTTGCAGATAAGAATGAAACTAAACTAAGGGCTACTAATATATTTTTTTTCATATTTTTTTCTCTTGTTTGATATATTATTTTAACTAAACAAAGCTTGAATTATGGCTTATAAATGTCAAAAAAGTTAAATTTTATGGATATTGTTTAATTTATGTATTGATAAAAAATTGATGAATATCTGTCACTGTTAAAAAGATATTTTATTAAGATTAGAGGATATTAAAATGTAAAGGTTCTCCCCCGAAGGAGAGAAAGTGCAAATTATGCACCAGGAATTGTTTGTCTGTGCTCGATAGAGTAAGTAAACGTAGGAGTTGTTAAACCAGTAATGTATTTAACAAATTTACCTGTTGCTGCTTCATAAATACCGATACGACCTGCATTCCACTCAGAAATCATAGTCCAGTGACCATGGTTAGCCGGCTCTGCGTGTAAGATTCTAGGAACTACTACAGCACCCTTAGCATCTTTAACAGTTGGAACTTCCCATTTGTATAGAACTTTGTGAGTTACAGGATCTGTAACTGTACCTTCAGTTGTACCAACAGTGATAATTCTGTCTAGTTCAAGAGTTTGTTTGTTGATCAAGTGAACTTGATTCCAAACATCGCTTGCTCCAAGAACGTTATCTGCCCATAAGAATGGAGTATGCTCAGAAGTACCGATGAATAGACCGCCACCACCGATTGGAATTTGACGAATAACATCGAAATGATCATCCCAAATTGTTACTTGACCTAAGTTCATGTTAACTGTAGCACCAAGTTGTTGACCTAGAGTTTCGTTATACCAAGAAGAACCTTGACCTGGGTGTGGCTTAGATGCTGGACCTGTATAGATTTTAGTTACTAAAGATTTAGTTTTAAAGTCTACAACACCAACAACGTCACTTCCTTGAGAAGCGATGAATAGGTAACGACCAATCTCTTTACCTTCATTTAAGAAACCATCATGAAGAATATCTCCGATATTTGGAATATCTCCAACGATTGGGAATCCTGGTTTAGAGTAATCTATAATATAAACGTGTCCACCGTCTTTAAGTGCGAATGCAATATAAGGTCCGTATGGAGTATCAAAAATACCAGCAACACGAGATGAATCGATGTCACCGTTTGGTTTGATTACGCTTGAAGTTGGGTAAACTTTTAACGGCTCAAGAGTCATAGCGTCCATAAGGATTGCGCCACCCGGTACATAGTTACCAGCCATTAGGTATTTACCATCTGGTGATACTGCAAGACCGCGAGATTCAGTTCCAACTTGTACTTCAGCAATTTTTTGTTGACCCGGTGTATTTAAGTCGAACATTGTTACTAAACCTGAACGAGAGATTGAGTAAGCATAACGAGGTTGACGCTTGTTTGTAACTGTTACGTGAACAGCAAAACCTGCAGGGTGCTTAGATAAAATTTTACCGTT
>CAIUZU010000298.1 GCA_903903705.1 uncultured Helicobacteraceae bacterium | reverse complement strand
TTTCGTCGTACATCTCGACTCTGTTTCTCCCACTCTTTTTTGCTATATAGAGCATCTTATCTGCTATTTTGATAGCTTCATGTAGATTTTTCTCAAGTGAAGGGTACTTGTGCAGACCGATGGAGACGCTTAGTTTTATCTCATTTCCGTCATGAAAATACTCACCTAAAAAGATGCTTTCTCTGATTTTCTCACAAATTTCAAGTGCAGAGCCATTTTTGTTATGAATAAGAAGTAGAAACTCCTCTCCGCCATATCGCACAAGTATATCACTTGCTCTTATGGAAGCTTTGAAGATTTTACTTGCTTGAATCAGTATATAGTCACCTGCTTGATGCCCATAAAGGTCATTGATGGATTTAAATTTATCAAGATCAAGCATGGCAATGCTGTAATTTTTTAGATTAATGACATGTAAAAGCTCTTCAAGATAATTTCTGTTAAATGTGTTTGTAAGCAGATCTGTAAAGACTCTTTTTCTAGTGATAAAGTAGTGAAAGAGCTGCAGAATTATCAGAAGCATAAAGAGCATTACGATAACTATTAAAATAATAAAAAAGTTCTCAAGCGGCTCTACGGAGTTATGTATAAGATCTTGAATCTCCGTCGTGATATCAATGCTAAAGAGAGCTATAACTTCGCCGTTGCTTATAATGGGATGCAAAAGCGTAATATAGAGATTTTCTATATTTTTTTGTTTTATGATTTGAGGCTTTGCAGTTGTGTATGCCCGCATGTACTGAGGCGAGGTAACATCAAATTTTTGGTAAAATCCCGCTTTGTCGGTTTTTGAAGCATCTAGCAAAAATCTAAACCTGCCTGTGTCGTCTTTTTGCAGTATGTAGGCATATTTTATATTTGGTGTCATAAGCAGAGAAGCGATATGCTCATACTTTTTTCTGTTGTTATTATTCTCGAAGCTCTCTAGCATATCATGTCTGTTTTTTATACTAAGAGAGCTTATAAAATCATCTTCTATATTTTTTAAGATACTTGAAATATGCTCGATTTGATCTTTCTCAATGCGGGTAAAAATATCCTCTTTTGTAGTTTTTATCTCATTGTATATGTAGGCAAAAGAGATACCCAAAACAAACAGAAGCAGGAAAATAACAAGATCTTTGCTCTTTACCATATCTTCTCTTCTAAATAATCATCAAGTTTTTCTGAAATTATGATAGAGCTCTGTTTCGCTCTTGGTGCAATAATGACTATATTTGGTCTGCCTTTTTTCCAAAATATAGCACCGAAACTTTGCGGTATCTCTTTTAAAAGAGCGTAGTCAAGTACAAAAATCGCTTTTTCATGGCAAGTTTTGTCCAAGTTTTTTTTATTTTCCAAGATAAGAAGCGTGGCATCTTTGCAATCGGCTGTTGTCGTAAAAGAGTCTTTTTTGTCAAATTCCTCAATCAATTCTTTGTTGTCGGACCAGATGATAAGTTCTTTATTTAGAGAGATATTTGTTAAAATTTTTTCTAAAATTTGTTGTTTTAAACCATTAGAAGCATCAAAAGCTTGGAGTGTAACAATAAAAATAAGAGAAAAAAACACTGTTTTCATCTAAAAAACATACTCCATTGTAAATATAATCCTTCTATCGTACGGTGCAACTTTAAGCCCATTCATACCGATTTGACTTGCCCTATCAAAGAGATTTTCACCTTTTAGTTTTAGGTCAAGTTTTTTATTGTAATGATATATTGCTCCGGTAGTATAATCAAGCCCTATATTCATCTTTTGATTATACACCCCGACATACGAAGATCTATAAATAAGCTCGTTGTAGATATCAAACTTATTGACTCTATTGTATAGCTGAAAGAGTGCACCGTTATCTGGGCTGTATTTTGCATCTTCTTTGTATGTTCTAAAATACTCTGCTATGATTTTATTGTCCGCATCAAATCTATAAGCAGCATTTGTATAATATTGTCCAAACATACTGCTATCGGGATTGGTTACATATGTTTTTCTAATTGGGTTAAAACTGATACTATCTTTTGATTTTGTAACTCCGCCTCCAACGGTGAGTATTAAATTGTCTATTTTTTGTTCTACTTCTATTTTAGTAATAATACTTTTTGCA
>CAIUZU010000297.1 GCA_903903705.1 uncultured Helicobacteraceae bacterium | reverse complement strand
TGTGTGTGAAGATTTGTGGCATAAAAGCGTTCATAAAAATTTAATGGATGAAAATCCGGATTATATAATTGCTCTTGTCGCCTCTCCCGCACGCGGTTTTAGTGATTGTGGACTTGAAATTGAAGATAAGTGGTATGAGATTATTAAAACGGTAGCACTGGAGTGCAGAGCCAAACTTATATTTGTAAACAGAGTCGGTTTTGAAGACGGTTTGGGTTTTTGGGGAGGAAGTTGTATAGTTGATGAAAATGGTGCTATATCGCATAAGCTGCCTCGTTATGAAAAAATAGTTAAAACATTTGAAATATAAGGAAATTTTATGAAAATTGCAATAATGGGTGCAATGCCCGAAGAGATCTCTCCGATACTTGAAAAACTGGGTTCATATAAAACGACCCAATATGCAGGCAATAAATATTATGAAGCTTCATATAAAGGCGTTGATCTAGTTATTGCTTATAGCAAAATAGGAAAAGTGTTTTCAACTCTTACCGCTACGACTATGATTGAGCATTTTGGCGCAGATAGATTGCTTTTCTCAGGTGTTGCGGGAGCGATATCGCCTACTCTTAAAGTGGGAGATTTGATAGTAGCTACAAAATTATCTCAACATGATTTGGATATTACTGCTTTTGGTCATCCGTATGGTTATGTTCCAGAAGGTGCCGTTTTTGTCGAAGCAGATAAGCAGATGATAGAAATGAGCAAAGAAGTGGCATCTGAGATGCGCAAGAGTGTTCAAGAGGGAATTATCGCCACGGGAGATCAGTTTGTTGCTAATGAAGAGCGAAAAAATTGGATAGGCAAAACATTCGGTGCAGATGCACTTGAAATGGAGGGCGGAAGCGTTGCGGTTGTTTGCGATGCTTTAAATATTCCTTTTTTCATCCTTCGTGCCATAAGCGATGCCGCAGACATGGATGCAAGTTTCAGTTTTGATGAATTTTTACAAACAAGCGCTCAAGAGAGTGCAGAGTTTGTTATGAAAATGGTGGATAAGCTTGTCGATTAAAATATCAAAAAAGATAATGAGCAAGCTCGGCAAAACAAATGCCGAGTTTAACCTTATAGAAGAGGGCGATAAGATTTTAGTGGGACTAAGTGGGGGTAAAGATTCGCTTACTTTAGTTCATGCACTAAAAGAGCAACAGCGCCGTGCTCCGTTTAAATTTGAGTTTATTGCAGTAACGGTTTCGTACGGTATGGGTGAAAACTATGATAAACTCAAAGCTCACTGCCAAGAATACGCCATTGAGTATGAGGTATATGATACGAATATTTATAATATCGCAGAAGATAAAATCAGAAAAAATTCATCTTTTTGCAGTTTTTTCTCTCGTATGAGAAGGGGATCTTTATATAGCGCCGCCGAGAAATACGGGTGTAATAAACTAGCATTAGGTCATCACATGGATGATGCAGCGGAGAGTTTCTTTATGAACTTTATCTACAACGGACAGCTAAGAAGTCTTGCTCCAAAGTATAAAGCAGATAGAGGCGTTACTGTTATTCGTCCGCTTATTCAGATGAGAGAGAGACAGTTAGAGGCATTTGCTCTCGAAAACTCGATAGAGACTATCGGTGATGAGGCATGTCCGTCAATGAGATTTGATATAAAAATGCCACACGCTAGAGCGCATACAAAAGAGATGCTCTCTAAGATGGAAAAAGAGTTTCCGACGCTTTTTACAAGTCTGAATGCTGCTTTTAAAAATATATCTGTAGATAGCTTTTTTGATAATGAGCTGTTTAATATTTAAATTTTAGAGTTTCTTAATTTACTTTCTCCAAAAAAATCGTTAAGGGCTTTTAGTGGTACCTTGATGATAGAATTTCAAAATTTTTTTAAGGCAGTTGCATGTTAACTATTATTATAGGTATTTATACTCTTTTTGTTCTTATCTCAATCTACACAAGCGTTATGCAGATAGGTTTTGTAAATCAAGCAAAGCGTGGCAAAGCAGTTCTTCTCTCGGATAATGATTTTATAAAAGCTGGAAACTACAGCGTTGCTAAAGAGAAGATTAGCATTGTGACGATGTTTGTCGACTATATTGCTTTTATACTTTGGATAGGTTTTGGGATTAAATTTTTAGCAAGCACTATATATCTTGAAAATGAGGCTCTGCTAAATATTGCTATTGTTATGGGCTTTTTAGTAATCAATTCAATTCTCTCTCTGC
>CAIUZU010000296.1 GCA_903903705.1 uncultured Helicobacteraceae bacterium | reverse complement strand
GTTTTTGAAGGTGATGTAAATATAGTAAAGGGTTCTGATGAATTAAATGCATCTAAAGTTACTATTCATACAAATAGCAATCAAGAACCGACAAAGTTTACTGCGGAGGGAAATGCTTCTTTTTATATACAAACTCTTGAAGGTGCTATATATAGAGGCAAAGCGCAAAAAGTGGTCTATCTTCCAAAAGAAAAAGAGTACCATTTTTTCAAAGATGTTCATTTAAAACAGATTAATGAAAAAAAAGAGATTATAGGTGAAGAGGTTATTTTAAAAACCATAGAAGGTAAAGCCTATGCAAAAGGTGCCGAGAAAGAGCCTGTTATTATGATTTTTGATATGCCTGAAGATAAAAAAGAGGGCAAAAAATGATTGAAATCGTTGATGCAAAATTTGTAATATCTGCTCCAAATATTGCAAATGCACCACAAAGCCAAGAGCAGGATGAAGTTGTTTTTATGGCTCGCTCAAATGTTGGAAAAAGCTCTCTTTTAAATGCTTTGGCAAATCATAAAGGTTTGGCAAAAGTATCTTCAACTCCGGGGAAGACAAGACTTATAAACTATTTTGATATTACCTTTATAGATAGAGAAACTACTCAAAAGAGTTTGGCAAAATTTGTTGATTTACCAGGATTTGGATATGCGAAAGTTTCCCAATCTATAAAATATGATTGGGAAAAAAATTTAACTGACTATATATCACAGAGAAAACAGATAAAACTTTTTATTCATCTGGTCGATTGCAGACACCCTTTTTTAGAGATCGATAAGTCGGTAAGTGATTTTTTGCTGGAGTGTTCGGATGAAACGCAGCATATATTGCAAATTTTTACAAAAATAGATAAGTTAAATCAAAAAGAGCAAAACGCCCTCAAAAAAGCGTTTCCTGAAGCTATTATGGTTTCAAGCTCAAAAAAGAAAGGTTTGCAAAAAGTCGTAACCCTTATATATGATATTTTAAAAGGAAGTTTTGATGAGCGTTGAATTAACAAAAGCAAATTTATCAGATATCGAGAGTATGCAAAAACTCGTTATACCTGAAGTTGAAGCCGGTGTAATTCTAGCAAGAAGCTCTGATGAAATTGCAACCAACATAAGGTCCTATATACTTGCAAGAGAAGATGAGGAAATTGTAGGTTTTTGTGCTCTTCATATTCATACTCCAACATTGGCAGAGATCAGATCTCTTATTGTAAAAGAGTCCAAAAGGGGTATGGGAATAGGACAAAGTTTAATAGATAAGGCTATGCAAGAAGCAAAAATTTTGGGTCTTAAAAAAGTCCTTACTCTAACATACAAGCTGTCATTTTTCGAAAAACTCGGGTTTATAGAAATTCCAAAAGAATCAATTCCAGAACATAAAATTTGGGCTGATTGTATAAAATGTAAGCACTTTCCGATATGCAACGAAGTATCTCTAATAAAAACGCTTTAAAGCCGTATATTTACGCTTCTGTATTTGCAGTATACACTGCATTAAGCGGTATATATCTATTTTTACCGCCTTTACTTGCAATACTATTTGTACTTTTTTCTAAAGCACTTAAAAAAGAGGATTCGG
>CAIUZU010000295.1 GCA_903903705.1 uncultured Helicobacteraceae bacterium | reverse complement strand
AGTTTGGAATATGAAATGTTATGGCAATCATCTCAACTTCACTCTCTTTTTTAAGCATCACTCTTTTTGCACCGTTTTGTTCAGGCTCTACAAATTTAAATTCAGGGATTTTAGTTTGATTTTTAATATTTGAAAACTCTTTTTTGGCTTTTTTAAAAACTTCATCGGGATCTACATCACCTGTAACCATAAGGATTGCATTGTTTGGCTGATAGTATGTTTTATGAAATTTTTTAATATCTTCTATCGTCCATGTTTGTATGTCGTTCATAAACCCTATCGGTGTCCAGTGGTACGGATGGTATACATAAGCGTTGTTAAACATCGCAAAGTAGAGATATCCTAGCGGAGAGTTTTCAGTTCTCCAACGTCTTTCTTCAGCTACGACATCACGCTCAGGTTGAAACTCTTTGTCTTTTAGATTTAGATTTTGCATAAGTTCGGCATAGAGTTCGAGTGATTTGCCAAGATTTTGCGTGCTTGATTTGATGTAGTAATGCGTGTAGTCAAAACTGGTTGAAGCGTTATTTACGCCGCCGATACTCTTTACCTCTTTGTCAAACTCGCCTGCATTTAAGTTTTTTGTAGATTTGAAATTCATATGCTCCAGCATGTGAGCAATTCCGGTTTTACCCATTACTTCATTTCTGCTTCCCACTTTATAAAAAATATCTGTACTAATGACATTTGTACTGTTTTTAAGAGGAATTACGACAATTTGCAGTCCATTTTCTAGAGTTTTTGTTTCATACTTCGGTAGTGATGATGCCATTAAGGTTCCTAAGGTTAGTGTGATAGCTAAGAAAATTTTCACTTTCTGTCGCTTCCTATTGCTTCTGTGATATTTGTGTATCCGTCGGCTTTTATGAGTTCTGTTAATTCTATATTAATATCTTTTATCATGTCAAATCCATGAAATATAAGTCCGCTGTAAATCTCTACAAGCGAAGCTCCGGCTTTTATGCGTCTGTATGCTTCTTTTGCAGATGAAATTCCGCCAACTGAGATAAGCGTTGTTTTTCCGTAAAGCTCTTTTGCTATCGCTTCAAAGATCTCAAAACTTTTTTCCCTTAAAACAGCTCCGCTAAGTCCGCCGATGCTTTGTGGATTTTTAACAAGCGAGTAATCTATAGTGGTATTTGTAGCAATGATGCCATCCGCTCCATTTGCAACCGCCAAAGTCGTAAGAGAGACCGCATCTTCTTTGCTCATGTCAGGTGCAATTTTGAGTAAAATCGGTTTGTTTGTGATGGCTTTTGCTTCTGCAAAAAGTCTTGTGATAAACTCCTCGTTTTGCAAATCTCTAAGCCCCGGAGTGTTTGGCGATGAGATGTTGATTACCAAATAATCACCCAGTTCATGAAGTGCTTTGATAAGGGTTATGTAGTCATTTATCGCTTCGGCATCAGATGTAGTTTTATTTTTACCGATGTTTATGCCGATTGGAGTAGTAAATGGAAATCTCTCTTTTAATCTTTTTTGAACGCTTAAAAGTCCATCGTTATTAAAGCCCATAGCATTTTGGATACTCTCTTCTGCTACATGTCGAAACATTCTGGGCTTTGGATTTCCTGCTTGCGGCTTTGGAGTAACAGTACCGATTTCAGTAAAACCAAACCCCAAAATCTGCACAGCACGAATCATAGTTGCATTTTTGTCAAATCCTGCTCCAAGCCCGATAGGGTTTAAAAAAGTGCGACCGAAAAGCTCTTGTTTTAAGATATCGTTTGTGATGAAGTGGGATTTTAAAAACGGGTTGAAAAGTATCGGGCAGATATTAGGTACTCTAAGTGCTGTTTCAGCGACATTGTGAGCAACTTCAGGATCTAGTTTATATAGCCAAGGTCTTAGTGTTTGATAATTTATCATATAGTTGTCTCTTTACCTTAAAAAATTTGAAAATTATACTAAAAAAAAGGTAAAGGGCAGTTGATAGTAAAAATCAATTTGCTTGTAAAAATTGATAAAAAAGTATAGAATTAAGGAGATGAAAATATATAAGGAGAGTTACATGAGCAAAGTTTTAGTGCCGCTGGCAAACGGATTTGAAGAGATTGAAGCGATAAATATCATTGATGTTTTAAGAAGAGCGAAAATTGAAGTTTTGGTTGCTTCTTTGGATGAAAATAGTGCGGTTAAGGGTGCTCACGGTGTCACTGTTTTATCTGATATGCAGATAAAAGATGTGGATGTAGAGAACCTTGATATGATTGTTCTTCCGGGTGGATGGGGCGGAACTCTTGCTTTGTGCGATGATGAAACCGTGCAAAATATACTCAAAATAATGGATAAAAAAGGCAAAAATATAGGTGCGATTTGTGCCGCACCGCTTGCCTTAGAGAGAGCAGGTGTGCTAAAACACAACTACACATGCTATCCGACTATAGAAGAGCAGATACGAAAAGATGGATTTGATGAAACAAAAATGGTTGTGCAAGACGGCAACATTATGACATCCCGTGGTCCTGCAACTGCTATCTGCTTTGCACTGCAAATCGTAAAAAAGCTAAAAGGGGAGAGTGCTTATAAGGATGTGAAGGGCGAACTTTTAGCCGATTTTTGCGAGTAAGGCAGTAAACATGCAGAGCTGTCTGCATGTTTACTCTGTGCTGTTCTTGGGCAAGTATGCTAGAAGTTTTAGTATTTAACCTCTGGAAAAAACTAAGTTTTTTAGGCTTCTCTCTTCATCTGCGTTTGCAAACTCATCAACATTTTTAAGCCGCTTCTCAAATTTAAACTCCGGTGCAAACTCACTAAAGAGAGAAATTAAAAAATTGCTACCAAGTTCCGGAGAGTTTAGACATGCCAAAACTATACATTCATCAGAGGCTATTTCTTGTAGCTTTTTTATTATCTTTTCGTAATCTTTTGTAGCCTCAAAACTTCCCCTCTGAAGTGTTGGCGGATCTATGATGATGAGATCATAAGGTCCGTTTTGTTTGATACGGGAGAATGATTTTAAAATATTGTACGGTAAATAACTTACTCCTCTTGGGTCAACTGAGTTTAGATGATGGTTGGCTTTTCCGCTTGATAGGGCGCTTTTACTCATATCTATATTTGAGACGCTTAGCGCACCGCCGAGTTTTGCGGCAACGCTAAAAGAGCATGTATAGGAAAAAAGGTTGAGAACTCTTCTCTCTTTTGAGTTTTCTCTTACAAATGCTCTGCCGTTTTTCATATCAGGAAAGTAGAGGCTGTTTTGGTTTGAGAGCAGGTTGAGTTTAAACTTCATGCTATTTTCTACCGCATAGAGATCTTCTTTAAGATCTCCGATAACTACTTCGCTTGGAGAGCCTTTTATGTATCTTCTTTGGATAACCACTGTTTTGTGTCTTGAGTTAGAAACAAACTCTTTTAACATCTCGATAAGTTCATTCTCCAAAACATTTTGCGTATACAGAGCTACGTTTAAAATCTCATCTATGGAGTCTATGGTTAAATGTTTCCACTCTTCATAGAGTCCGCCGCGTCCGTGAAAAAGCCTTTTAAACTCACAAGTTAAATCTTTGGAGTTTTCCAGAAGAAGAGCCTTTAATTGTTCAATTGTCATAATGTACCTAATAATTTTTGTATAATTTTAGCCATTTATAGTTTTAAAGGCAAAGTTTGAATAAAAATGTAGTAATTATAGGCGGTGGCTATGGCGGTTTGCGTGCTGTAGAGTATTTGGCAAAATATAAAGATATAGAAATAACACTTATAGATAAAAATCCTTATCACTACCTACAAACCGAGGCATACGGTTATATTGCAGGAAGATTTGATATGCATGATGTAGTGATTGACTTAGAAGATTGGTGCAGCGGTTTTGGTAAAAATGTTCATTTTATTTATGATAAAGCTAAAAATATAGATTTTGAAGCAAAGTTTGTGCAGACTTCCAACGAATCTATTGCGTATGACTATTTGATAATCGCAACTGGGGCAAGAACAAATTTTTTCTCATTTATAGAGGGTCTAAGAGAACACAGTTACGGTGTAAAAAGTCTTCATAGAGCACATAACTTTAGAGTTGAGTTTGAAAATCTAATCTATAAAAAGCTTCAAAACGAAGACAATAATGAAGATATAAATTTAGCTATCGGCGGAGCCGGTTTAAGCGGTGTCGAAGTAGCGGCTGAGATGGCTCATATTATCCATACTTACAGTAAAACCATCGGACGCAGAGCAAAAAATATAAAGATTTATCTTATCGATGCAAGCAAAACAATTCTTCCGGGAATGAGTGATTTTTTAGTGAAAAATACCCAAAAAAGATTGGAATCACTTGGTGTCAATATCCTTACAGACACCTTTATAGACAAGCTTGACGACTCTTATATCTATTTTAAAAATTCTCAAAAATTAAAGTACCATTTTATGATATTTACGGGTGGCATCAAAGCATCTGATCTAAACGAACAGGTAAATGTGCAAAAAAACAGGATATCTCAGTTTATACCCAACAGAGAGCTTAATATCGGTGACATGGAGAATGTTTTTGCAATAGGAGATTGTGTAGAGATTCGTGATATTAATGGAAATATATTGCCGCCGACTGCACAAACTGCCGAGAGAAGTGCAGAGTATGTAGCTGAGGCGATTCGCAAAAAAATAGACAAAAAAGAGTTAGAGCCTTTTGATGCTTCAGTTCTTGGCGTTTTCATAGCACTTGGCGGAAGATGGGCATCCGGAGAACTTTTTGGCGTTATTAAAGTAAGCGGCTATTTAGCCTATCTTCTCAAAAAAGCCATAACATACATGTACTATTTAGGGCTTCATCTTCGCATAAATACAGGCTATAAAAACAGGATAAAGACCCGCTAAATCTTCTCCCAAAATGTGCCTTGCGCAGTATCCATTATGTTTACGCCGTAAGCTAAAATTTCATCACGGATAGAGTCGCAGAGGGCAAAATCTTTTGCCTTTTTTGCTTCGCCTCTTTTGGTTATAAGTGAGTCTATCGCCTCTTTTGCTTTTGCGTCGATTCCTTGCTGGAAATATTCAAAAGGGTTTTGTCCTCCAAAACCTAAAACTTCTTCTATGTAGGCAAGGTTTGAGAGTGCTTGTGATTTAGTCTCTTTTGCTTTTGCGTCGTTATCGAGTTTTTCGTTTATCTCTGT
>CAIUZU010000294.1 GCA_903903705.1 uncultured Helicobacteraceae bacterium | reverse complement strand
TTACACCAATTGGAACCTGACAACCGCCATCAAGTGCATCAACGAAAGATCTCTCGATAGTCGTCTCGACTCTGCTGTACTCATCTTCAAGTCCTGCAACAATTTTTAAAACTTCCGCATCATTTACAGCTTCAATACCGAGTGCACCCTGCCCCATAGACGGAACCATCTCATCAAGCGAAATTGGATAGACATGTTTTACGGCATCTAAAAGTGAAAGTCTGTTTATACCCGCAGCAGCCAAAATAATAGCATCAAACTGACCCTCTTTAAGCTTTCTTATTCTAGTATCAACATTTCCTCTTAGATCTTTTATAACCAAATCAGGACGTATTTTTTCTATCTGCATACGGCGGCGAAGTGAAGATGTACCTACTACCGCACCTTTTGGAAGAGCATCTATATTTACATATTTTTCAGATAAAAGGGCGTCTCTGCAATCTTCTCTCTCAGTAATTGCCGCTAGAAGCAGACCATCGGGCATTACAGTAGGGACATCTTTGAGCGAATGAACGGCTATTTGAGCTTCACCTCTAAGCATAGCCTCTTCAAGCTCTTTTAAAAACAGCCCTTTTCCGCCTATTTTTGAGAGTGCTTTATCTTGGATGCGATCTCCGGTTGTTATTATAACATTGAGCTCAACTTCAAGACCCGGATTTTGCTCTTCTAAAATATCTTTTATATGATTTGACTGCCAAAGTGCCAGTTGTGAGCCTCTTGTTGCGATTACTAATTTTTTCATCTATTTTACCTCTTTATATTTCATTTTTGTTTTATCTAGCACACCGTCAAGAAAAAGTGTAGGAGTTCCGTTTACCATAAGCGAATCAGCCACTTTTAAATCATTTTGAAAATGTTTTAAAACTTCAGATGACATCAAGTCAGCCATTGTAATTTTAGAGTTCATCACTCTATTAAACTCTGCCAAAATTACCTCATTTTTTCGCTCTTTTGGATCTACTTCCACCTTATAGAGGTTTAAAATAACATCTTTTGCACCCTTAAGCTCTAATGCTACAGCAGCTTTAGTGAGTTCAACCGCCGCCGGATGAAGAGACTCTAGCGGAAAGTGATAGTAATAAATCGCAAACTTATTCGGCTCTTTTTTCATATACTCTACTGCTTCTGGAACGAATGTTCTACAAAACGGACAAAGCGGATCAGAAAAAATCACTACTTTATGCTTTGCATTCTCATTTCCGTATATTAAATTTGCTTTGTTGTAGTACTCATCTTTAAACGGTACTGAAATAAACTCATTCATATCTTTAGAGCTTTTTAGGTCAAACAACTCTTTTGTCACAACCTTGCCGTTTGAGAACCAAACCATTTTTTGAGTAATTTGGCGATTCTCTTTTTTAAGCATGGCATCGAGTTCAACAATATATGCACTCCACCCCTCATGATCTTTAACTTCTATTTTATTGGCAACTTTAATATTTATCGACTTTATATTCGGGTTGTTACTGAATGATTTTTTTAAAAAATCCTCAACTTGAGCATTCGAAGCATCTGCTCTTAAAAAGCTACTTAGTG
>CAIUZU010000293.1 GCA_903903705.1 uncultured Helicobacteraceae bacterium | reverse complement strand
GGGGAGTTTGCGATAACATTCGATGAAGATAATTTACCTATTAGCACCCTGCTTGGTTCTTGTGTTGCCGTTATGCTTTATGACGGAGCTAAACAAATCAAAGGTATGAACCATTTTCTTCTACCCTCCTCTTGCGCAAAAGGAGAATCTTGCAGATTTGGCTTATATGCAATGGAAACGATGCTTAATGAAATGTATAAATTGGGATGCAAAAAAGAAAATATCAGCGCAAAAATTGCCGGCGGTGCAACAATATTGCAAAATTTCTCAGATAATATCGGTGAAAGAAATGTTATGTTTGCTAGAAATTTTTGCCGTTCCGAGGGTATCCGAATTATTGCAGAAAGTGTTCTTGGAAATAACGGTCGCGTTATTATGCTGGACAACACATTTAATACGGTATCAAGATGGGTAGCAAACAGACATATGGACGAAAGAATTTTAAGTGCGGATAATTCTCTTGCTAAAATTATCAATAATACAAATGTTAATACATCTCAAAATATAATTCTATTTTAGGAATCTTATGTATAAAGTAATAGTAATTGATGATTCCCCCTTAATGCAAAATATCTTATCGGATATGATTTCACAACTAGATGACTTTTCTGTGGTTGCAACTGCATCTGATGCATTTGAAGCAAGAGAATTGATAAAAGAGCATGAACCGGATCTAGTTACTATTGATATAAATATGCCTAAAATGGATGGCGTTACTTTTTTAAGAAATCTTATGCGTCTTCACCCCATGCCTGCAGTTGTTATATCAACAGATGCTTCAAGACATCACGAAGTATTTGATGACGGAGCAGTTGGTTTTATCCAAAAGAAAAAAATCGGAGAGGATGACAAAACTTTCTTTTCTCGGCTAGAAGATACTCTTTTGAGATTGGTTTTTTTAATAGACAGATATAAATCAAAATTTATAGCTAAAAAGAGAAACGTAGTAGAGATAGAAATTAACAAAAATCATCCTGATGTTCTTTTACCGTTAAAGTCCATATTCATTCCTACTTCAAAAGTTATAGCAATCGGTGCATCAACGGGTGGTGTCGAGACGTTAATCGAAATATTTTCTAAACTTGTTCCACCTCTTCCTCCTATACTTATAACACTTCACATACCCTTTGGTTTTTCGGGAAGTTTTGCCCAAAGATTAAACAGACTATGTGAATTAAATGTTTATGAGGCTATAGACGGACAAGCCGTTGAAAATTCATCGGTATATATAGCTCCCGGCAATCGTCACTTAACATTGGAAAATAGACAAACAAAACAATACATAAAGCTCCTTGATGGTCCAAAAATAAGCAGGCACAAACCGAGTGTTGACATTCTATTCAGAAGTGTTCACAATACCGTAGGTTCAAAAGCTATGGGAATTATTCTAACGGGGATGGGTGATGACGGCTCTATAGGCTTAAAAGAGATGCATGATACCGGTGCTTTTACCGTAGCACAAAGTTCTAAAAAATGTGTGGTATTTGGCATGCCAAACAAAGCGATAGAAGCAAATGCGGTAACAAAAATAATAGATT
>CAIUZU010000292.1 GCA_903903705.1 uncultured Helicobacteraceae bacterium | reverse complement strand
GCTGCAGCATCTTTTTCATCTCCGCTCATTAATAAAAACACGGTTACTGCACCGCCAATAATTATCAGCATCAAAACAATAACGATAACAATCATTAATCCATTTTTAGATTGTTTTTTATCCGTATGAGCTTCTTCTTTCGTCTCTTTCTCAGCCATAACTCTTCCTTGATTTTAGTTTTATTTAGTATATCAAAATTTATAAATTGAGTATTACTGTAAGCAAATTAATCAGTAATTTCAATATTTAAAGTTTTTACTATCTCTTCAAATATATCACCTGCAACACGCTCTACATCATCATGATACTCTATAACAAGCACATCTTTTTTATCAGTTAAATTGCAAGTGTACATTTCAGGTTTTATATCATATTTTGAGATTATATTATCTACGGTAGAACAAACAAGCTCACTCTCTTGCATACCTTCATACGCTATTGATAATTTAACAAACTTCTCTTCACTTCTTACTTTTGCATCCATTATATTTGCTTCCTTTAAAAATAATTAAATTTTTAGATTATACTACTAATACTATAAAAGAGATTTAAATATATAAAAAAATCAGTACCACTCTAAGAGTTTTGTAACTTCATCTACAATAAATGTTTTGATATTCGTTTTTTCAAGGGGTTTTTTACAAATAAGAGCTTTTGAAATATTTTGCATACTTGCTTCTTTAAGCCTTGCATCCATGCCAAACACCTCTCTAACATCTCCGACAAGTGAAACTTCTCCTATAAAAACAGTCTGTTTTGAAATAGCACGATTACGGAAACTGCTTATAATTGCCGCTAAAACAGCAAGATCTGCTGAGGTTTCAGTTATTTTAATGCCACCTGTAATATTAATAAACACATCATATCCAGATAGCGGAATTTCAAGTTTTCTCTCTAAAAGTGCCAAAAGCATATTGAGTCTGTTTGTATCAAAGCCTGTTGCTTGTCTCTTTGAGTTTGCCGTATGTGACTCTGATACAAGTGCTTGGACTTCAAGTATTATCGGTCTAGAGCCCTCCATAATAACGGTCAGAGCAGAGCCTGCTTGTTCTGAATTACGGTTGAAAAATCTTGATGCTACATCGGTAGCAGATACCAATCCATCACTTCTCATCTCAAAAACACCTATCTCGCTTGTAGGTCCAAAGCGATTTTTAAAACCTCTTAGAATACGAAGCTCCTGCGAAGAGTCGCCCTCAAAATATAAAACCGTATCCACCATGTGTTCTAAAACTCTCGGACCTGCGATTGAACCCTCTTTTGTAATATGTCCTATAATAAATATAGCAATATTTTTATCTTTAGCAATTCTCATAAGCTCAAACGTAATCTGTCTTACTTGAGTTACGGAACCCGGAGCGGATGAGATGTTCTCAGAGTAAAGTGTCTGAATAGAGTCTATAATTATAAAATCATAATCTCTATGCTCAATCTCAATCATAACCTGTTCTAGCCTTATTTCGCTTAGCAGATAGAGTGAGTCATGATTTGATTTTAGACGATTCGCACGAAGTTTTATTTGAGAGCTTGACTCTTCACCGCTTACATAAAGTACATTTTGTCCTCTATAGGCTATATCGCCTCCCACTTTTAGAAGCAGAGTAGACTTTCCCACTCCCGGACTTCCCCCTATAAGAGTAAGAGATCCAGGAACGACTCCCCCTCCTAGCACCATATCTAACTCTATGTTTCCGGAACTAAATCTAATGATCTCTTCCTCTTTTATATCATTGATACTTTGTGCTTTTGCGGATGAACTTGAAGTTGATTTTGTCTGCTTTGAAACTTCTTGCTGATGTTCATTGAGTTCTACAAAAGAGTCCCATGCACCGCAATTTGTACATTTTCCCATCCATCTCGGAGTCGTCAATCCGCAGTGTTGGCACTCAAAAAGAGTCTTTTTTTTGGACATATTCTTAGCCTTTAGAAAGGATTTGAGAAATTATATACATTATTAGCGTATGAGGTATAAAAATATGGCAAATTGTCATATTTTAATTTAGTAATGTATGAGGTTTTTAATTT
>CAIUZU010000291.1 GCA_903903705.1 uncultured Helicobacteraceae bacterium | reverse complement strand
TCAAGCCGTAATACATGGGGAGCCGTATGAGTCGCTCGCTCTCTTTTGTTGTAAAAACATCAATCCCGTTAAATCTGCCATACTTGAGTCCGGCAGGAGCTGAGTGAAGCGGAATATAGTGAAAAACAGCCCCAATATTCTCTTTTTTAAACTCCTCTAAAAGATTAGTCCTCGTCTCTAGATCTTTAACTTTGAGATAAAACATATGAGCATTTTGGACACAATTATTTGGAACAGTCGGAAGTTCGATAGAACCATCTTTTTCCAAAAAGCTTAGTTTTTCGCGGTAACTCTTCCATGAATTGAGGCGATTTTCGTTTATCTCATCAGCTCTCTCAAGCCCTCCCCAAAGATAAGCGGCACTCATGTCATTTGGCAGATAACTGCTTCCTATGTCTACCCAAGAGTATTTATCTACCATACCACGGAAAAAAAGACTTCTGTTCGTCCCTTTTTCTCTTATGATTTCGGCTCTTTGTACAAACTTTTCATCATTTATAATTAGCAGTCCGCCCTCGCCTGCGCTTGTGTAGTTTTTAGTCTCATGAAAGCTATATGTTCCAAAATGTCCTATAGTTCCCAGTGCTTTGCCTTTATATGTACTCATCATTCCTTGAGCGGCATCTTCAACTACAAAAAGATTATATCTTGAAGCAATATCCATAATAGTATCCATCTCACATGCTACGCCTGCATAATGAACCGGTACTATAGCTTTCGTTTTTTGCGTAATCGCCTCTTCTATTTTTGTCTCATCTATATTTAGAGTATCTTTGCGAATATCGACAAAAACTATTTTAGCACCTCTTAAAACAAAAGCATTTGCGGTACTTACAAAAGTATATGAGGGCATAATTACTTCATCGCCCTCTTTTATATCAATAAGAAGCGCTGCCATCTCAAGGGCATGAGTACAGCTTGTTGTCAAAAGTGCTTTTTTACATCCAAGTCTCTCTTCAAACCACTTATGACATCTCTTTGTAAATTCGCCGTCTCCTGAGATTTTTGCGCTTTTCATTGACTCTAAAACATACTTTTCTTCATTTCCGGTTCGTGGCGGTTTGTTAAACGGTATCATTTTGCTTCCTTAAAACTTTTCATAAATTTTGTAGCATTGCTGCCTTCGTTAAATATCAAATCAATTATGCTTACACCATGCGTAAATGGCGGATACATCTGCTCATATTCGCCATAACCGCTATAATCCATCCACTCTACCTTGATGTCTTCATCTTCAAACAAACTTTCCTCAAGATAATCTTTAGCAGCGGGGCCGCTTAGATAGTGAGTGGCTTTTGCATCTTTGCAAATTTGTACAAGCCTTGAAGTTTGCCCCTCTATAAGGTTAAAATCTTCACATTTTGAGATTTTTGTTTTTATCCCTAAAATTTTATTGATAGAAGTAATAAACTTATAGTTTATAACACTTAGCAACTCTTCTTCTGCCACTTCTTTGTAAAGTTTTTCAAAAACAGGTGCATACTCTTTGAAGTGCTTCGCTTTTGAGTAGTTTTGAACAATGGTTTTAAAATGCTTGCTTGCCCATAGTTTATCTGTTACTTTTGTCTCATTTATTTTTTGGCTCATTGACTCAAAGCGGCATGGAATTGTAAGCCAAGCAACGCCGCTGGGTGTTTTGATCTGGTTTCTATTTCGCCAGTCATTTTTTGTATACTGAACGCAATCATAAATAACAAACTCATCAACCATATTTATCATCTCAAAATACCCTTTCCAAGGTATGTAGTTTGATTGTAAAATAGCTAATTTTTTCAATTTATAATCTCATCTACTATATAAAGAGGTCTGTTTTTTACCTGATCAAAGATTTTGCCTATATAAATTCCAACTATCCCAAGAATACCAAATAGCATTCCAAATAGGAAAAACATAGAAACCATTAAACTTGTCCATCCCTCGACGCTAAAGCCGTATGTAAAATGAGCAATCATGAGTCCTATGGCTACAAGAATAGATATTAGCGAGATACTAAGCCCAAATTGAACGATAAGTCTTAGAGGCTTATTTGAGTGCGATACAATCGAGTCAATCGCTAAATCAACCATCTTTGATAAACTATAAGATGATTCGCCGTAAACTCTTTCTGAGTGTTCTACATCAATCTCTGTTTTTTTAAAACCTACTATTTTAACAAGGAGTAAAAAATCTCTGCTCTTCTCTTTTAACCCTTTTACCGCTTCTATCACTTTTTTTGAGTATATTCCGAAATTACCGATTGTGTAGTCATGTTCCGTATCTGTAAAATACTCTAAAGTTTTGTAAAATAGTTTTGATGAAAAAGATTTAAAAAAACTATCTTGTCTATGGACTCTTCTGCCGTGAACGACATCATAACCCTCTAATGCTTTTTTATAAAGTTTTTCTATCTCTTGTGGTCTGTCTTGCAAGTCGCAATCCATAACAACGACATAGTCGCCACTGCAGTA
>CAIUZU010000290.1 GCA_903903705.1 uncultured Helicobacteraceae bacterium | reverse complement strand
TTCAAAACTTAACACTCTCTCTAGCATACTCTCAAACAGAATCAAACAGTGCAACTGAAGCTGCCGTAAACAATGCTATCGTATCTCCGTGGGGCGGAATGCCGGCATTTACACAGGGAATGGTTACACGTCACATGTTTTTAGCAGGAACTGATGCAAGCAAAATTGCGGCAAGTTACAACTTTAAAGATCTAGGTGCAAATGTTTTAGCAACTCTTTACTATGCAAACTTTGATATGGCTAAAAACAACGGTTATACATATAATGATGCAAGCGAAATGGGATTTGATATTATCTTCAAACCTGCAGTTGTAAAAAACTTAGAACTTCGTCTTCGTGCAAACTATGCGGATGATTTCCATGTAGCAAATACTACAGGCTACACAACAGGTTGGGATGAGTATAGATTTATCGCTAACTATAACTTTTAAGGAATAAAAGATGAACAAAGAGACTGTTGAAAAAATTAAGGCAAATCCGGATTACCAAAAGCTTATCTCTACGAGAAACAGCTTTGCGGTAAAACTATCGATTTTAATGCTTGTGGTATATTTTCTATTTATATTACTCATAGCATTTAATCCGGCTTTTTTAGGAACTCCGCTCTCTAGCGGTTCTGTTACGACTGTTGGAATTCCTGTCGGCATGGGCATTATTATATTTGCTATCGTGCTTACTGGAATCTACACAAAAAGAGCTAACGGCGAATTTGATGATCTATCAAACAGCGTCAAAAACTCACTTAAGGATCATTAATGCATAGAATTCTCACCTTTTTAATACTTGCAACGGGAGCAATTTTTGCAGCCGATGCGATTTCAGGTCAAGTTGAAAAACAGGCACTAAACATGTCTGCAATCGTAATGTTTTTAATCTTTGTCGGAGCAACTCTTGGTATTACTTACTGGGCTGCGAAAAAGACTAAAAGCGCAAAAGATTTCTACACGGCAGGTGGAGGAATTACAGGTTTCCAAAACGGTATGGCTATTGCAGGTGACTACATGTCGGCTGCTTCGTTTTTAGGAATTTCTGGTCTTGTTTA
Organism: uncultured Helicobacteraceae bacterium; assembly: GCA_903903705.1. Lineage (GTDB taxonomy): Bacteria > Campylobacterota > Campylobacteria > Campylobacterales > Sulfurimonadaceae > Sulfurimonas. The sequence continues at coordinate 6,893 of CAIUZU010000290.1, read as the reverse complement.
CATGAAAGGTTACGACGGTCTGATCTATTCTATCGGATTTTTAGTAGGCTGGCCGGTAATCCTTTTCCTAATTGCAGAGCCTCTTAGAAACTTAGGTAAATATACTTTTGCCGATGTTGCTTCTTACAGACTTAAGCAAACGCCTATCCGTACACTAGCGGCTTCAGGTTCTATTGCAACTGTAATTTTGTATCTAATCGCACAAATGGTTGGTTCAGGAAAACTTATTCAGCTTCTTTTTGGTCTCTCTTATGAAATGGCGGTTGTGTTAGTCGGTGTTCTTATGATTCTATACGTTGCGTTTGGCGGTATGCTTGCAACTACTTGGGTTCAAATCATTAAAGCATTCTTGCTACTCTCAGGTGCAACATTTATGGCATTTGCTGTTATGGCTCACTATAATTTTAGTTTTGGCGAACTCTTTTCACATGCGACAGAACTTAAAGGTATACAAATTATGAGCCCGGGCGGACTTGTAAGCGATCCGGTCTCGGCAATTTCACTTGCGATTGCGCTGATGTTTGGAACAGCTGGTCTTCCACACATCTTAATGAGATTTTTTACGGTAAACGATGCTAAAGAAGCTCGCAAATCAGTTTTCTATGCAACTGGTTTTATCGGTTATTTCTATATATTGACATTTATTATCGGTTTTGGTGCTATCGTTATGGTATTTCAAAAACCTGAGTATTTGGATGCGGCTAAACATGCTATAAGCGGCGGTTATCCGATTTTAGGCGGAAGCAACATGGCGGCAATTCACTTAAGTCATGCAGTAGGCGGCGACTTCTTCTTAGGATTTATCTCGGCTGTTGCATTTGCTACTATCTTAGCGGTTGTTTCAGGTCTTACACTTGCAGGTGCTTCTGCAATCAGCCACGACCTTTATGCTTCGGTATTTAGAAAAGGCAGAGTAGACTCTATGACGGAGATGAGAGTTTCTAAAATGGCTACAATCGCTCTTGGTGTCATCGCTATCATTGTCGGTATCGCATTTGAGAACCAAAATATTGCGTTTGTTGTAGGTCTTGCGTTTGCGATCGCTGCATCTGCAAACTTCCCTATACTTGTTCTTTCAATGTACTGGAGAAAACTGACTACTCGCGGTGCGGTTATCGGCGGTGCGTTAGGTCTTGGAAGTGCTGTACTTCTTGTGATTTTAAGTCCGGTCGTATGGGTAAGTATACTTGGAAACAAAGCGGCTATTTTCCCTTATGAATATCCGGCACTTTTCTCTGTAACACTTGCGTTTGTCGGAACTTGGTTCTTCTCGATTACTGATAAATCTGAGAGTGCAAAAGAAGAACAAGCGTTATTTGACGCTCAATTCATCAGAGCGCAAACAGGTATCGGTGCAGAGGGTGCATCTAGTCATTAACCTTGTAAATCTCGAAAAACTTGTTTTTCGTAGCTTTAGGGGGTTGCAAGGGACATTTGTCCCTGCCACTAAAACGGACGAGTTCGTTTTAGTGCGTAACATCAGTTAATTAAGGATATTTTTTGTGAGCATACAAGATCAAAGAAAACTTATTGAGTCTATTCATCCGTTTGAGCTTCTAAGTTCTACAACTATGGATAATCTAATGAGCAAGATTGACATAGCTTACTACCCAAACGGCACACTCCTCATCTCTCCTACCATCTCATCTATCGCTTTTTACATCATCATCAAAGGTTCTGTTACTGAGTATATTGATGATGAAGTTCACAATGTTTACAGTGCAGGTGACAGTTTTGATGCGGATGCGCTAATCTATGGAAAAACAAAAGCAAAATTTGTTGTTGATGAAGACCTTATCTGCTATGAGGTTAAAAAAGAGGATTTTCTTGATTTGATGCAGGACAAAAAGGTGCAAAGCTACTTTCTGCAAGATTTCATTACTCGTCATCAACAACTCAAAGAGTATGACCAACAGAGTGATTTATCCCCGTTTCTTATCTCAAAAGTCTCAGATATATTTCTTCATGTTGCTTGCGTGGTTGATGCAGATGAGAGTATCTACGGAGCTTTAAAAAAACAGCAAGAGTTAAGAGCCAAAGTAATTATCGTCAAAGAGGTTGAGGGCTACTCGATTGTAACCGATACAAATCTACGCCAAAGAGTTCTTTTAGGCGAGAATGACATAAGCAAAAAAATCGGCTCTATTGCATCTAAAGGGCTAATAACTATAGATGTCAACGATTTTTTATTTAATGCGCTTTTGCTTATGACACACAATGCTATCAAAAGAGTTGTCGTTCTTGAAAATGAAAGAATTGTAGGCGTACTGGAGCAGCTGGATCTGCTAAGTTACTTTGCAAGCCACTCTCATCTTGTTGCAGTTCAAATAGATAAAGCCTCAACGCTTAGTGATTTAAAACTGCTTGATCAAGATTTTAAAAATCTCATCATTACTCTTCGTGCAAAAGGTGTAAAAGTAAGATATATCACCAAGCTCATTGCAACGCTAAACTTCAAAGTCTATAAAAAAGTTTTTGAGATGTGCGTAGAAGAGGAACTTAGAGATAAATGTGCACTTATTGTTATGGGAAGCGAAGGCAGAGAAGATCAAACGCTAAGAAGTGATCAGGACAATGCGCTTATCATTCAAAACGGCATAGATACTGAGCTTTTTAAAGCTCCCATGATGAAGCTAAACTCGCATCTTCTTGAACTAGGTTTTCCAAAATGCAATGGCGACGTTATGGTCAGCAATGAGTTTTGGCGTAGAAATACAAGCTCCTATAAAGAACTTATAGAGAAGTGGACATACGACATGAGCGATGAGAGCGTTCAAAATTTAAGCATCTTTTTGGATGCAAAATGTGTTGCGGGAGATTGCACACTTCTTGATGAGTTGGTAACCTACCTTCATAGCAGTTTTCACTCAAGAGACGATGTTTTGGCTCATATCGCAAAAGCTGTGCTCAACTTTGAAACACCGCTCTCTCTATTTTCAGGTTTTGTTCTTGAAAAAGAGTACAACAATAGACTCGACCTAAAAAAAGGCGGTATTTTCGCTCTCGTTCACGGTGTAAGAACGCTCTGCCTTCAGTATGAAATTAAAGCAACAAATACAATAGAGAGAATAAAAGAGCTGAACAACATGGGAGTGATTGATAAAACATTCGCAACCGAGCTTATAGAGAGTTTCGACACGCTTAGTTCCATAAGATTAAAAGCTATGCTTGAAGCAAAAACTATAGATGAAGCAAACTATATAAATCCTAGAAATTTAGAAAAGAACCAGAGAGATCTGCTCAAAGACAGTTTTAAAATCATAAATAAATTTAAAAAATTTATGAGTTTTCATTTTCACTTAAATATGGTTGTTTAAGAATGTTTGGATTTATCTCTAGATTTAAAACCAAAGCAAACCGCTCTAAACTAAAAGATAAAAATTTTGAGTTTTTATTTCAAGAAGACAGAAGCGGTGAGTATGTTGTATTTGATACGGAGACTACGGGTTTAGATCCAAAAAAGGACGAGATACTCTCTATCGGAGCGGTTAAAATCAAGGATAACAAGATACTTACATCTCAAATTTTTGAAGTTTTTTTACAAAACTCAAAAGAGATAAGTTCAAAAAGTATTAAAATTCACGGGATTCGTCCCTTTGACTTAAAAGATGCAAAAACAACAAAGGAGGGTATTGTAGAGTTTTTAAATTTTGTAGGTTCTAGACCATTAGTGGGCTACTATCTTGAGTTTGATGTCAGTATGGTAAATAAATATACCAAAGAGATGCTTGGCATTACACTTCCAAATAAAATGATCGAAGTCTCAGAAATATACTTCGACAAAACAATTTCAATGATTCCGCAAGGAAATATTGATTTACGATTTGATACAATCTTAAAAAAATGCGGTATTCCAAATATGGGAGTACATAATGCCGTAAATGACGCAATCATGACGGCAATGATATACCTAAATCTTACTTTTTCAAAGAAAAAGTGAGTGTCTGCCTCGCAAAAGGCAAGCTTTAGTGCCACAGCGGCTAGCGTAGATGGCGGAATTACTTCCGACATCGTTTTAAAATTAAATAAGAACAAGGAAACAAGAAATGAACAGAGAAGTTTTTAAACCAAATAGAGAGTTTAGCAAAAGTGCTAGAATAAAAAATATGTGTGAATACCAAGATTTGCAAGACTTCGCAATGAGAGATTATGAAGGTTTTTGGGGAAGTTACGCAAAAGAAAAGTTAGAGTGGATGGAGCCGTTCCATACTGTTTTAGATGAGAGTAAAGCACCGTTTGTTAAGTGGTTTTTAGGCGGAAAATTAAATGTTTCCGTTCAATGTATCGACCGCCACTTGAACAGCCGCAAAAACAAAGCTGCGATTATTTTCGAGGGCGACAGAGGCGACAAGCAAATTATCACTTATCTTGAACTCTACTACAATGTAAACAAATTTGCCAACCTGCTCAAAAATGAGTTTGGCGTCAAAAAAGGTGATAGAGTAGTTATCTATATGCCGATGATTCCTGAAGCTGCTTATGCAATGCTTGCTTGTGCTAGAATCGGTGCAATCCACTCTATCGTATTTGGCGGATTCTCGGCTGAGGCACTAAAAGACAGAATTATCGATGCAGATGCTAAAGTTGTTATCACTGCTGATGGTGCATTTAGAAAAGACAAGCCTTACATGTTAAAACCTGTTGTAGACGAAGCACTAAAAGGCGAGACTCCTGTTAAAAAGGTTTTAGTCGTTGAGAGAAACGGCGAAGATGTAACATGGGTTGCAGGTCGTGACTACTCATACAATGAACTTATCAAACATCAAGACGTAAAATGTGAGCCGGAAGTTATGGATGCGGAAGACCCTCTTTTCCTCCTTTACACTTCAGGAAGTACAGGCAAACCAAAAGGTGTTCAGCATAATCAAGCCGGATATATCCTTTGGGCACAAATGACTATGGAATGGGTATTTGATGTAAAAGAGAATGACACTTACTGGTGTACTGCCGATGTAGGCTGGATTACCGGGCACACTTACATAGTTTACGGACCGCTTGCTATGGGTGCAACGACTATCATGTTCGAGGGCGTTCCTACTTATCCAGATGCGGGAAGACCATGGAAAATGGTAGAAGAGTACAAAGTAAATCAGTTTTACACGGCTCCAACTGCTATCCGCGTACTTCATAAAACAGGTGAGCATGAGCCTGCAAAATATGATCTCTCATCTCTAAAAGTTCTAGGAACAGTCGGAGAACCTATAGATCCACCGGCATGGAAATGGTACTATGAGGCTATAGGCGGAAGCAAGTGTGCCATCGTTGATACTTACTGGCAAACTGAAACTGGCGGACATATCGTATCGCCTCTTCCGGGTGCTACACCTATCAAACCTGCGTGCGCAACATTCCCTCTTCCGGGAATTATGGCTGAGATTTTAGATGAAAACGGTGCTAAAGTTGAAGTGGGCGAAAAAGGTCTTATGTGTGTAACTCGTCCTTGGCCATCAATGATAAGAGGTATTTGGGGTGATGAGGAGAGATTTGTAAAATCTTACTTCGGCGATGTGAAAAAAGACGGTAAACCTGTTTACTTTACAGGTGACGGTGCTATCTACGATGAAGCTGGTTACATCACTATCACCGGAAGAACGGACGATGTCATCAATGTTTCAGGACATAGAATGGGTACGGCTGAAGTTGAAGCGGCTATCAAAAAACATCCCAATGTAGCAGAAGTTGCAGTTGTAGGAAAACCTCATGAGATCAAAGGTGAAGGCATTTTTGCTTACATTGTTTTAAAATCAGACAGCGGCGTAGCAGATGAAGTCGAAGAGGTAAAAGCTATCAACAAAGTTATCCAAAAAGAGATAGGAAATATCGCTCTTTGTGATGATGTAGTATTTGTTCCGGGCTTACCGAAAACTCGCTCAGGAAAAATCATGAGAAGAATTCTTCGTTCAATCGCAAAAGGCGAAGAGATCACTCAAGATATATCAACACTTGAAGATCCGAGCATTGTTGCAACTATCGCTTCAACTGTTCAATCTTGTAAATTATAGAACTTTAATATAGAGTGGAGATATCCGCTCTGTATTTACCTCCCAAAAATGCTACAATTTCATTCAAAATACAATTCAAAAGAGAAGCAATGCAACTTTGTGTAGCCCTTGATTTACCTACAAAAGAAGAAAACTTAGATTTGATTCATAAAATAAAAGATTATCCAGTATGGCTAAAAGTCGGTCTTCGTTCATATATCCGTGACGGCGAAGAGTTTTTAAAAGATATCAAAAAAATCAATCCAGATTTTAAGATATTTTTGGACTTAAAACTCTATGACATACCAAATACCATGGCAGATGCCGCAGAGTCTATTATGGGGCTTGGCGTTGATATGTTTAATGTTCATGCAAGCGCAGGAAAACGAGCTATGAAAGAGGTTATGGAGAGACTCTCATGCTATGAAAACCGCCCAATCGTTCTAGCTGTTACTGCTCTTACATCTTTTAATGAAGATGAGTTTAATGATGTATATGGAAGCTCTATAGCGCAAAAAGCAGACCAATTTGCAAAAGATGCACATGAGAGCGGACTTGACGGTGTTGTCTGCTCGGCTTACGAGAGTGCATCTATAAAAAATATAACAGATAAAAGCTTTATGACTCTTACTCCAGGAATCCGCCCTTTTGGCGAAGATGCAGGTGATCAGCAAAGAGTTGCAGACGTAGCATTTGCAAAGAGTGCGGATGTAGACTTCATAGTTGTAGGTCGTCCTATCTACAACTCTAAAAATCCTGCAGAAGTAGTTAAAAAAATATTAGAACAAATTTAAAAAAATATACAGCTCAAGACCATTCTTAAGCTGTATATTATGTATATATGATTATAATCTCGGTCTTCAAACGGACGAGTGGGTGAGCGGCTGAAACCACATCCCTGCTAAGGATGCG